>DASUCX010000021.1:0-2857 GCA_036275855.1 Rhabdochlamydiaceae bacterium | reverse complement strand
TCTAAACTCTTTTTATTTTGTTCTTGAGTCCCTTGCAGTTTTGTTATTTGCTCTTGAAGCGCACCTTTTTCTTTCTCTGCTTTAGCTTGGGCATCCCTTAAGTCTGTTTTTGCTCGCTCGAGTTGACCTTTCATTTCGTCGACTTTTTGTTGCTGTTCGAGCAATTTTTGCTTTTCAGCATTGATCTCGTTTTTCAAGTTTTCGATGTCTTCTCTCGCTTGGAGTTGAAATTCGTGGATCCGCTTTTCTTGTTCCTCTAAAGTTTTTTTTAGTTTGGCGGTATCCTCTTGAGGCTTTCTATCTAAGTTTTCACTTAAACGAGAAACTTCCCGTAATATTTCTTTTTGGGTTTGAAGTGATTCTTGCAGAGTCAGGTTCTCTCCCAGCCGCTTTTCTAAAGCGGCAAGGCGTGCTTTGACATCTGCGAGGTCTGAATTATTAGTTCGTTCTTCTCCTTCAATGGAAACAGTAGGGTTTGTTTCAGGAGCCGGATCGGGAACGTTGGTCTGGCTCGCTTGGCCTATTTTAGAGAGAATTTCAGTGACGAGGGTATTGACCTCACTTTCTAATTTTGAATCTAAAGCCGTTGGCGTAGCGCCATTTTGACTGAGCATCCAATGGCTGTTTTGGAGGACTAAAGTCCGGCTTTCAGTAGCAGAGCCATTCTTGAGCGTGAAAGTAATTTGATCCTTCGTAAATTGGGTACAAAATTCCTCTGTTCCTTGATAGCCCAGATGGCGTTGAACGACGGTCTTCACTTTTTGGGAAATGTCGAATTGGCCACCTCGTTTAAGTAGCCCAACTTGGCCCGGCGTTAAAGGAGTCGGTTGAGTAGAGGGATTAGGGCTATAAGAAGAGGTTGTAATTGATGTCATATATTAATTATTTTACTAAAAAATTGTTTAAAAGTAAATTAAATGTTTAATAATTATTAATAATAACAGATTTTTATTGAAATCTCTGAGGTTTAGGTGGATAATGAGGGGTGTGTAAGTATAACTCATTGATTATTAGATGTTTAAAAATCTGTTAAGAATTCTATTCGGGGCCCTTATAGGGATCTTTGGGACTCTGACGGCCAGGGAACCGGCGGCTATTTATTTGACTTGGGTCAAAGACCCCTCAACGACCATGGTTGTCCAATGGCTAGCCCCTGCGGGGGGTAGCCAGCCTGAGTTGGAGTATCAAGCGAAAGGGCAGGCGGCTTGGAAGAGTGCCAAAGGAACCTCGCAACTCGTCGAAGGGGTTGATGTGCATCGTGTTTATTTAGAGGGACTTATGGCGGATTCTGCCTATCTCTTTAAGGTTCAAGGGAGTGAGCGGGAATATGGTTTCCAGACGATGCCGCAAAAGCTCAGCCGGCCGATCAAAATGGTGGTCGGCGGGGACGCTTATTATGCGGGGGCTTCAGAGGTGTTCCATCGGATGAACCGGATGATCGCTTTCGAAAAACCTGATTTTGTGGTGATGGGAGGAGATTTGGCATATACGGTTGGGACGAAAAACCTCCTAAAAGGGCCAAAATGGGCGATGACTCGGTGGCAGACTTTTTTACGCGATTTACAACGGGGATTAGGGCAAGAAGGGCGGCTCATCCCCATCCTATTTTTAGTCGGAAATCATGATGTGACCAAATCCAAAAATCGGCCCAAGAATGGGACAGGAAAGCCTGAGCTCTTCTATCAGATCCTGACGTTTCCGGAAGAGGGTAAGGCGTATCGTGCACTCGATTTTGGCAATTATTTGAGTCTAGTGATGCTCGATACGGGCCATACCTGGCCAATTGAGGGGGGTCAGACGAGCTGGCTGACTGAGGCTTTGCGAGCAAGGCAAGAGATGCCGTACCGCCTGGCTATTTACCATGTGGCGGCATATCCTTCCTATTATCCCTTCACAGGCGATAGGGAAGAACTGATCAGAAAACATTGGGTGCCGCTTTTTGAAAAATACCTGGTGCCATTTGCATTTGAGCATCATAACCATACGTATAAACGGACGTATCCGATCAAAGAGGGAAAGATTGATCCCAGCGGGGTCACCTATTTGGGAGATGGCTCATGGGGGGTATTGCCCCGGCAGGTGAAATCTCCCCATCAGGCTTGGTATTTGGCTAAGTCGGCCTCAGTCAATAGCTGTTATATCGTGACGCTAACGGAAGAAAAGTGTTTGATCGAGGCTAAAAACTCCAAGGGATCTGTCATCGATCAGATACACTGCGACCGCTCCAAAAATGTGAAAAATGCCAAGGAGGTGCCTTGAATTTGAGCCAGGCAGAGCCGACGCCGAAGTAGCTCAACTTGAATAAGTTGAGCGATGCAGGCGGGTCTCAAATTCATTGGCTGCCCGACGCTGGCAGATTCACATTTTTGGAGCGGTCGCAGTATAAAAGCTTCTCTAGCACCTGCGTCGACCGAGTGATAAACGCGGCCATCTTAGCAGGGTCGATCTCTTTTTGGGCTAGCATCGAAAGTTCATACAAATGGTGTGCGACATCATTGGCAAGTTCGGGCTGAGATTGTTGCATCTGATAGAGCGATGCAATCAGGGCATTGTTGGTATTGACGACGAAGGTTTTCTTCGCTTGAAAGGGTGGCATTTGATGCCCAGAAAGGGCCATCGCATCGCGCATCCGGCGACTATTTTCATCCACAATGAGAAGGGTAGGCAGTGCCGTTGAGGCAAGGCTTTTTGCTTCGATTTCAAGATCAGGAAGTGCTTTGCGGAAAAAGTCTGCAATCTGGTCGCTTTCGGTTTTTTCTCTGGATTCATCCAGCAGAGAGGCATCCAAAGCGCCGTCGATGCGTTGGAACTTCAATGATAACTTGCGCTCCAACGTGCTGAAGAGATGAGTATCGAT
>DASUCX010000020.1:0-6915 GCA_036275855.1 Rhabdochlamydiaceae bacterium | reverse complement strand
ACTTCTTTGTCTTTATAGAGCTCAAGGATGGATGCATGGGCATCGGAGGTGTAGAAGAGTGTACTTGTTTTTTCATTTAATGTGGTCCAGGCGCCGGCAGTGGTTTTCCAGATGAGGAATTCTTTTGCGCGGGCAAAGAATTTTTCATCTTGGAGGGCGCCGAGCTTGACGATCATTTCAATCTCAGGCCAAGCGGCGTAGAATTTTTCCTTTTCTGTTTGGTAAATCGTGGCTAATTTATCTGCGACTTTTTTGGAGATATGGGAAGAGAGCTGCCGGACTGTCTTGTCCATTTGCAGCGAGCTGCGGGAGACATTGAGGGGAATGTCCGGGCTGTCGATCGCTCCGCGAAGGCACATGAGAAAATCGGGGATGAGATCTTTGCAGCTTTCTGAGACGAAAACACGGCTCACGAACAGCTGGATATTGGTCTTGCTCCAATCAAATCGGTGCGTGATTTTAGGAAAGTAGAGAATGCCTTGGAGATGGAAGGGGACGTCGATGTTGAGATGGATCCAGAAAATCGGATCGGGCTCCATTGGGTAAAGTGTGTGATAAAAGTCGATGTACTCTTTTTCAGTGCAATCGGCAGGATTTTTTAGCCAGAGAGGAGCATGTTCATTGATCCGGTCGCCGTTGAGGAAGATCGGATAGGGGAGGAACTGGCAGTACCGCTGTAAAATTTCACGCAGGCGTGAGACTTCGAGAAATTCATCGCTGTCTTCTCCAACATGGAGAGTGATCGTCGTGCCGCGGGAGGAGCGGGTGCCTTTCTCGAGGGTATAATCGGAAGATCCAGTGCATGACCAAAATGCAGGCTGCGCAGCAGCTTGATAAGAGAGTGTATCGATTGTCACTTTTTCAGCGACCATGTAGGCAGAATAAAAGCCAAGGCCGAAATGGCCGATGATTTGTTCTTTTTCTTCTTGGTATTTGTTGAGGAATTCTTCGGCGCCGGAAAAGGCGATCTGAGCGATATATTTTTCGACTTCTTCTCCGGTCATCCCAAGTCCAGTGTCGATAAATTGCAATGTTTTTGCCTCTTTATCGACTAAGAGCTCGATTTTGAGCTCCTCATCTTTGAAGTCGGCGAGGTTTTGATCTCGAAGGATTTGGAGTTTGAAGATAGCATCGCAGGCGTTGGAAACAAGCTCTCGGACAAAGATGTCTTTGTCGGAGTAGAGCCACCGTTTGATGATCGGGAGAATGTTTTCTGTATGGATTTTTAGCGTTCCGTGTGTCATAAGGACGATTATACAGATGAAAGTATTAGTTGCCCAGCTTGATCCGACGATTGGAGATTTTGTAGGAAATGTTAATAAAATCCTTCAAGCTCTCGAGCATGCCAGGAAGCAAAAGGCCGATGTTGTTTTATTCCCAGAGCTTTCTGTGTGCGGATATCCCCCTGAAGATCTGGTCCTTCATGACCATTTTGTGACTTCGTCCGAAGATACGCTTCAAGAAATTATTCCTCATACGAAGGGATTGATGGTGCTAGTGGGACTTGTTAGGCGCAATCTTGCCCATGGAGAAAAAGGTTTACTTAACAGCGCAGCGGTGATCCAGGATGGAAAAATTGTCGGGTTCCATGACAAGGCGCTCCTTCCGACGTATGACGTGTTTGATGAAAGGCGGTATTTCGAGCCGGGCAGTGAGTTTAAGGCTTGGGGATGGCAAGGGAAAAAGATCGGGGTGCTCATTTGCGAGGACATCTGGCAGCATGCCGGCTATGTCGGCGGAACGCGGTATGCCTGTGATCCGGTTCTCGAATACCAAAAGCTCAAGATCGATCTTTTGCTCAATTTATCGGCGTCTCCCTATCAGTATCAAAAGCCCGATGTCCGTGTCAAAGTCTGTCAAAAAGCATCTAAAACATTAAAATGCCCCGTGATCCTTTGCGCGCAAGTCGGCGCGAATGACCAGCTGGTGTTTGATGGATATAGCGTCTATGTCAATGAAAGGGGAGAGCTGTGCAGTCTCGCTAAAGGTTTTCAAGAAGATCTGATGCTGGTCGATCTGAATTCCAAATCGTGCATCGTCTCTTTTAATTACGATGCGATCGGCGATTTGTTCCAGGCGCTGGTGTTAGGAACGCGGGATTATTTTCAGAAACAAAATTTTAGAAAAGCGATCGTAGGGCTCTCTGGAGGGATCGATTCTGCGCTGACAGCATGTATCGCAGTCGAGGCTCTAGGCAAAGAAAATGTCTATGCGCTATCGATGCCGTCCCAGTTTAATTCTCCTGCGAGCTTAAAAGATGCTGAAACGTTGGTCAAGCATCTCGGAATTGATTTTGATGTGGTGCCGATCGATGATCTCTATGCAACGTATTTAAAAACACTCACGCCGTTTTTTCAGGGAAAGCCGCTGGATGAAACAGAAGAAAATATCCAATCGCGTATCCGCGGGTCGATACTCATGGCGTTTTCAAACAAATTGGGCTATCTCCTCATCAGCACGGGAAATAAAAGCGAACTGGGAATGGGGTATTGCACGCTCTATGGGGATATGGCGGGAGGCCTCGGGGTGATTGCCGATGTCAGTAAGACGCAAGTCTATATGCTGGCACGCTGGATCAATCGGAAAAAAGAGATCATTCCTCAGTCGATCATCGATAAGCCGCCCTCTGCAGAACTTAAGTTCGATCAACGCGACACCGATACGCTCCCCGATTATGCGATCGTCGATGCGGTGCTCCAGGCATATGTGGAAGATCTCATGGCCCCGGATGAGATCGTCAAGAAGCATGGATTTCCATTAGAACTGGTGTTGGATTTGGTTCATCGGATCCATGCATCGGAATATAAACGGCGCCAGTCAGCCCCCGGCATCCGCGTCACGAAAAAAGCCTTCAGGGTGGGCCGGCATTACCCGATTGTCCAGAAGTGGGTGTAGGGGGGGCGTTAGGAAATGCCAAAAGCGCATCGAGAGCTCCGGTTTCTCGTAAAACTTGAAAAGTAGTGAAAAGCCTTACTTCTTCTATTATATTTCCTATTTCTTGGGTTCTTGCGTCCTGTATTTGTTGGGGAGTAAAGGTTGGAATGGAAACATCAGAGCATCGGAACTCTTTGCTGAAATATTGCTGTGCAATTGAATCTGTTAAAAGCTTTAAAAAAGCCTGTTTTCGTTTAATGGGACGGAGCTGTTCCGTAAGAGCGACGGCGGCTCGGTGTTTGAGCAAGTTAGGAAAAAAAAACCAATACTTGATTTGGTCTACGTAAGGGGCAATATCATCATCTTCAACTCGCACACTCCAACAATTTTCCAATGCTTTGGAAGGAATCGAAAAAAAAGCTGAAACTTCAAGGAGAAACTTGGTTTTCTCATCAGGAGAGAGTGACCGTGGCTCATAGGGATGGGGAATTTCTCCTTCAGGGCAAGTTGTATAATCGGCGGTTAGCATTCGCTGAAGAACCGGAATTATGGAGGAGGCGTACTTTCCGATACGCAGGATTTGAGAGCTTGTGATTTGATCTGAGGGGATGTTCTCAAGAGTAATAGGATCGTCCCATCCATCTTCCCGTTTATTATTGGCGAGTTGGTTGGGATCGAATCCTGACATCGAATTTGGGATATAAGAGACGCATTGGAAAAGGACATAGCCATCGATATACGGTTTCTGTATATATTTGATAAGTATGGAAAATAAAATCGTATATAGGGCCGTCAAAATAAGTGAGATCTTATTTTTCCATGGACTAAATCCCGCTTTCAGCATCCAAGGGAGAATAATGACTAGAAAAAAGAGAGTGAGGATCGCTGGAACGAATTTGCCAAACAACGTTGTTATTGTTCCGACAATGACCTCCCATTCATACCGTTTTGATGCAGGTTTGGATATACACAGTGTCTCACCGAGCTGAGCGATCTGAGTTTTAGCTTGAAAATTGGATTTGATAACAGCTTTTCGAATAGACGCCAGATTTACACCAGCAGTCGTCAGCGCTTTTGTGTGAGTGCCAAGATAGATGAGAGGGCTATTTCGACGAAGATCTTCCTCAGCATTCGGCAAAGCGTAAATGGATCTCCAATACGTTACTTGTTCTGTCATCGTCATCGATTATAAGCCAGCTCTCGAAAAAACAAAATCAGATTTCATCCCATGCGAATGGAAGGATTTCTTTGAGGCTTTCTTTTTTCAATTGGAGCATGAGAAGTCTATCAAATCCAACTGCGACTCCGCAGGAGTCGGGAAGTCCCCGCTCCAGAGCCGATAGGAAATACTCATCGATCGGCAGCGCATCTTTGCCGCGTCTTTGCCGCTCAAGGTTATCGTCGACGAACCGCTTTCGCTGCTCAATGGGATCGGTCAGTTCATGGAATCCATTGGCGAGTTCAATGCCGTTGAAATACGCTTCAAATCTTTCTGCAACGACCCCTTCTTCGCTTCGGTAAAGTTTTGCCAAAGCGGCTTGTGGAGGAGGGAAATCCCGGATGATGTGGAGGCCTGTCAGCTGCGGCTCGATGAGGAATGCGAGAATAAAATGGAGGAATGTCTCTTTGTCCCAGCTTCCTGCGTCGGTGGTTAGGGGAAGAGCGTGTTTCTCAGCGAGAGTTTTTAAATCGGAGGCTGTTGCAGGACATGGATCGATTCCTGCATATTTTTTAAAAACTCCGACATAGGTGTGAGTTTGCACGGGGATGTTTCCGAGGAAAAGGTGAATGAGCTGTAACGTCTCTTCAATCAGAAACTCAAGAGAGATCCCGATGCGGTACCATTCGATCATGGTAAATTCGGGATTATGCAGACGGCCAGCCTCTTCGGAGCGGAAGACGTGGCTGAGCTGATAGATGTCACCGCTGCCTTCTGCAAGGAGCCGTTTCATGGCGTATTCAGGAGAGCTATGGAGATAGACTTTTTCTTTGTGGAGATCGATCGACATGAGATCGATGTGGGTGGCGATAGGAGCGCCATGGGATAAAATCGGAGTGTCGACTTCAAAAACATCTCGCTTAGCAAAAAAAGCGCGCACTTGCTGGAGCATGGTTGCGCGTTGTTTAAGAATATCGATGCTAGACCCGAGAGACGTATTCACCGGTTCGCGTGTCGATTTTGATTTTGTCGCCTTCTTCAACGAAGATCGGGACTTGAATTTTCGCGCCTGTTTCTACTATCGCGGGTTTAAGCACGCGGCCTGAGGTGTCTCCTCGAAGGCCTGGAGCTGTTTCAGTGATCTTCATTTCCATGAATGTAGGAGGGACAACTTCAATCGGTTCGCCTTTGTAATAGATAATCGAGTAAACGATTTCATCCATGAGCCATTGCTTAACATCGCCAATAGTTTGCATTGAGACTTCCGTCTGTTCGAAAGAGGTGTCATCCATGAAGACAGCTTTATCAGCATCAGTGTAGAGAAGGCGCATCTTCGATTCAACGACATCGGCAAGTTCAAGTTTTTCACCTGACTTGAAGGTACGCTCAATAGTACGGCTCGTTTTGAGGTGTTTAAGTTTCACGCGGTTGAACGGCTGCCCCTTTCCAGGTTTAACAAACTCGTTAGAGACCATGGTATACGGTTCGCCGTCAACTTCTACTTTTAATCCGGCTTTAAATTCGTTTGTGCTAACTTGTGACATAATCCGTTAAGGATGGCAGATAGAAGGGCTTTGGGTCAAGATTTATGGAAGAGAAGTCATTAGGAGTCTATGTCAGAAGGTTTTTTTCTGGGACTTTGCTTAGCCGCATCAGCGGGATGGTCCGCGATCTGACCATGGCGTTTGCTTTCGGGGATCATCCCTCGGTTGCGGCATTTATGGTGGCTTTCCGGTTGTCAAATTTATTTAGAAGATTGCTCGGGGAGGGTCCGTTTCAATCGGCATTTATTCCTCATTTTGAAGGGCTCCGTGTCCAAGATCCAGCGAAAGCAAATTTTTTCTTTAGAAAACTTTCTCTTCTCATTGTCCTGCTGCTAGCGGTGATTACAATTTTTGTTGAGGGAGGGATTGCGGGACTGCTTTCTTGGGGAGGCCTATCAGAAGGCAATCAAGAGATTGTCGCATTGACCGGATGGCTTTTCCCCGCGATACTTTTTATTTGCCTCTATGGGGTTAATATTTCTCTGCTCAATTGCTACGATTCGTTTTTTATTCCCAGCATTGCTCCGATCGTTTGCAATACCGCATGGATCGTCGCAGCCTTTTTTTTACGAAACAAAGATCCTTCGATGGCAATGCCAACGCTTGCCAAGTGGATTGTGGTAGGGTTTATCGGCCAGTGGCTGCTGACGCTTCCGCTGACACTCAAATATGCAGCAGCAGAGTGGAAGGAGTGGTTTAGGTTCCATATTCCGAAAGAAGTCAAAGATCTTGCCAAAGCGTTTTCGTTGGGGGCAATTGGGGTTGGAGCCATGCAGATCAATGCCTTTGTCGATGCTTTATTTGCCCGCTACGCCGACATTCGGGGTCCGGCGTATCTTTGGTATTCGATCCGATTAGAACAGCTGGTGTTAGCCATCTTTGGCATTGCGTGTGTTAGCACAATCGTTCCCCGGCTTTCACGTGCAATCAAAAGCAATGACCTGCCGCAGGCCCAAGAGTTGTTTTTGCTGAGCACCAAACGGATCTTAGCAGTGATGATTCCATGCACCTTTGCCATCGTTGCTTTGGGGGGTGCTGCGGTGAATCTGATTTACGGCAGAGGCCATTTTACGGAGTTTGCCATTGGGAAAACGACCTCGTGCCTTTGGGCGTATGGACTGGGGCTTGTTCCAACGACGCTTGTGATTCTCTTTTCTGCCATCTTCTATGCTCAAAATAATTTCCGTAAGCCGATGTCGATTTCTGTGATGACAGTCGTAGTGAACGTCGTTCTCAATGCAATCTTTGTTTTTGGATTTAAGATGGGGTCAATTAGCACGGCGGTGGCCACGAGCTTGAGCGCATTTATCAATTGCTGGGTCTTATATCGCATGTTGG
>DASUCX010000019.1:0-2241 GCA_036275855.1 Rhabdochlamydiaceae bacterium | reverse complement strand
AAGATGTGAATCCCTGAGCAATCTCTTGAGCTCGATCCAAATTTGTGGTCAAATAAAAATCGAACAGCCCCTTTAAAATGTCCTGATCTTTATCTTTAACGGAGTTATGCAAAGCCTCGCATTCTTTCGCAAGAGCGGCCTTGTCTTTATCCAACGCCTTTGGCAGGTCTTGGAGCAGGATTTTGCATTTGATAATCTTAAGAGAGTCGGAAAATTGATAAGCAGGGTTCAGGTAATATTGGCAAGCTTTGATAGCGTAGTAAAGGACAGTGCCAGCAGTTACTACACAACAAGCTACAAATACCAAGCCTACCCTTGAGGCTAAAGAATCGAGCTCTGAAAGGTTAAAGCCGTAACCCGGCGCCAATGAATTAAAACCAACACGACTTGTCATCTCCTACCTCCGCGGTGGAGATAGTTTACGACAAATCGCGTATTATTGAAAAATTAAAATCTCTTTAACACATGCCATTCTTTTCAATCGCGGTATATCCTACACATCAATGGTTGTTACACAGCACTTTAGAGAGTGTTGATCAATAAAATTTTGATCGATTAGCTTGTTTTTTAAATCCCGCAGCTGCCGCCATGTTTTTCGTGATATTTTTGGTGGTATTCTTCTGCCTTATAGAACGGCCCGGCGGGAAGAATTTCTGTCACAATCGGGCCTGCATATCGGCTTGAGAGCTCAAGCTGCTCCTTATACGCCCGCGCGCTCTTTTCTTGGCTCGGTGAATGGTAAAAAATGACCGACCGGTATTGACTTCCCACATCAGGCCCTTGCCGATTTCGCATGGTCGGATCATGAATCTGAAAAAAAATCGCCAGCAGATCATCGTAAGAAATCTTCGAAGGATCGAATTCAACCTGTACAACTTCTGCGTGTCCTGTTTTGTCCGTGCAAACTTCTTTATACGTCGGGTCGACCGTCTTTCCGCCGGCATACCCTACGACCGTCGATTTGACATCTTTGACCTTGCGGAAAGCCTCCTCAACTCCCCAAAAACAGCCTGCACCAAAAGTCGCTTTTTCCATTTCACCATTTTATACTATTTAAAAAAATAATCCCAAAGTCCTATAAATAGGGTATGATCAAATCATTTGCAGACGAAGTGAGCAAAGAGATTTACCACGGCATTTACACCCATACGATCCGCAAGCTTCTCCCCTCGCATCTTGTGAAAGTCGCTCAACGGAAAATGGACATGCTCAATTGCATCGATAGTGAAAATCTAGCCAGCTGCTTTCCTGGAGAAAAAGGTCAGGTCGGCGTGAGAGATAGCCACGGAACCTATAGCATCCCTATTGGATCCGCCTTGACCAGCAATACTATCAGTGGGAGAAAGCCCACCACAAGCTTCTAAAAAAAGCCCAATGAGGTCAATTTCCTTTTGTTGTGGTGAAAAAAAACCGCAACATCTAGAATGAAAATTAGTTAATTTATATTGGTTTAGGAGGATTTTACCGCATGTCTATACCCAAGGAATTTCAAAATTTGGTTTTTGACAACGCTAGCGCCGCAGATTTGCAGCAGGCGCAGCCGACGCGGAAGCGGGCCATATGCAAGCACATGGTCGATGGACGCGGCTGCAAAGGTGGGGATGCTAGCGCGGTCAAAAACCAAATTTTGAAGTTGCTTGGGTATAAGCGTTTTTCTCATCTCGCCGCTTTTTTCGGATTATGCCTGACCAGCGCTTATGGCGATGGGGGAAATTCTGAAACTGCCGCTGTCGAAGTGGTCTCTGCCATTGAAGCTGTCGAAATTCAACCTGTCGAACTTACCCCAACTTCAGCGACTGAAGAAGCCTTAGCCCCAACAACGATTGCAGCGCCTGTCGTTGTCGAACAACCTTTCTCCCCTTTCACAGGAAAAATCAAACGGCAAAAAGTCCGTCTCCGCGCGAGTGCCGATCTCGAAAGCCCGATTGTCAGAGAACTCCACAAAGGTGAGATGCTCGTCGTTAACGGTAAAAAAGGCGACTTTTATGCTGTCGATCCTCCTGCCGGCACTAAAGCTTATGTCTTCCGCAGTTTTGTCCTCGATGGGGTTGTGGAAGGAAACCGTGTCAACGTCCGTTTTGCCCCTTCACTCGATGCTCCTGTCATCGGACATCTCAATAGCGGCGATAGAATCCAAGGACAGATTAGCTCTTTGAACAACAAATGGTATGAGATCACACCTCCTCCAGGAACACGCTTTTATGTCGCGAAAGAATTTGTCGAATCGATCGGCGGACCCGA
>DASUCX010000018.1:0-6564 GCA_036275855.1 Rhabdochlamydiaceae bacterium | reverse complement strand
ATGTTTCACTTCAGATGGTAGATGAAGTCCCGTCTCTTCTTTGATCTCGCGAAGAACTGCTTGATGAGCCGTCTCGCCTTTTTCTAGTTTCCCCCCGGGAATCCCCCATTTGCTCGGTTCAGAGCAATGGGCGTGCCTTTTGATGAAAAGGACATTATCCTTCACAGTGATAAAACAAGCAGCGACTTCCACTTTGGGATTAAAGTTCTCTGGGGGCTGCTGAAAAACCATCTTGGCAGACATAGGTGCGCTATTCTAGCAGAAAATCTCTTACCTAGCAAATTGAGTAATCCAGGCCTCAGGACTCAAAGGTTTGCCCGAGACATGCTCAACAAGCTGGCTCCAAGACATGGTATTGCCTGGAGAAAAAAGTTTTTGCTGTAGAAACAACCCGGCTTTTTCAGAGGTAAGCTCCCTAGAGCCTGTCTGCTGAATCAACGTTTCTTCGATGACAGAGGCAAACATCTCCCCTAGGAGGTAGCTAAAATAATAGACGGGGAACAGGCCGATATGGACTTTAGCGGCCCAGTCGCATTTGTCCTCTCTTCCTGTTGGCGTACGAATTTTTTGATATTTCTCGACCGTAGACCACCAGAGACGGTTTAAATCTTGTTTTGGATCGCGGTAGAGCTCGCTTTCAAAGAATGTCATCACGAGTGCCCAGCGGCTGAAAACCAGCTGCCGTCTTTGAAGGCTCCTTTGAAGGATCTGGTCGGCTTTTTTTAAAAGAGGCTCTTTAGCGTCCGAATGTCCTACCAGCTCCTTGAGCGCCTCAGACCGGTAAGCTTGTCTTCCGGCAAGCAGCGCCATCGCTTCAGTCGGCATGGTATGCGGAGGCTCTCTAAGGAGCCACGGAAGTTTTTTGTCGAATCCCAGATCATAGACTGCATGCCCCAGCTCATGCAGGACGGTCTCCATCCATTTGATCGTACTTTGAACGTTGTTCAACGTCCGGACATCGTTTTCCCGATCGATGTTAAGGCAAAACGCATGCTGGTTCTTGCCGGGCCTCTCATGCATATCACTTCGATCCAAAATCGGCTGCACATCGAGCCCCATCTTCTCATAAAAACTGCGGCTTGCCGCGCTGATATCAACCCCAGCGACCAGCGCATCGAGATCGGTCCGATCCAAAGGATCTTCTTGGCCAAACGGATCAGCCCAGGCCCAGGGGCCCAGTTCATTTTTAGGCACACCGTACATGGTCGATTGTTTTTCTTCGATCTCATTGATCACTGCCGAATACCTCTTGTCGGATTTGGCTGCGGCTTCATCAAAGATTTGCTTTAGCCACCGGCTATCGACCTCTTGCAGCTCGAGACTCATCTGAAAATAATCGGCATAACCCATCGCTCGAGCAGCCTCATTACGTAAATCGACGAGTTGAAGAATTTGAGGAGCCAGCACTTCTCCAACCTCCTTAGACGCTTCCCAGATTTTTTTCCGCCGAGTAGGGTGGGTTTCTGTTTTTAAAATCTCCAAGATCTCATTTTCAGACAGTTTTTTTTCATCGACTTCTGGACGGAAATTCGCATATACCTGGGCAAGAGAAGCCTCTTTCTGCACGATCTCTCCTAAGAGCTTAGGAGGGATCACGTTCTGTTTAAATGCGCGGATAAGGACATTGAGTTGACGTTTGAGCAGAGGATCTTTTAACGCGGAATCTTTGTCCCAGTCCAAGAGTTTTTCATACGTCTTGCTGTCGTTGTACATCAGCCGCACCTCGGCATCGAGTTCCGCTTTCAATTCAGCCGCATCCGCGCTTCCCGTCGTCTCTAGCAGCCAAATAGCTTTATTGAGCTGTCGGCTCTTTTTGGCGACTTTAGGCACAAAAACATCTAAAAATTCTTCGAATGGGTGCTTGGTCATGCTCTCTGCCAAATGTACCGCATTCCAATGGAAAGATCCATTTATTTTTACCTTTCACTCCACAGGAAAAAACCCAAAAGCTTGTTGTAGCCATCCAGTAACAGTTTCTAAAGTGTGGGAGCGATTTAACTGGAAGTGCTCTTCATCCTTATGATCCAGTCCTTTATGGCCAGGTAGGTTTTATTCAGGTCGAATAATTGGACAGAGAGTTTTATTTCTATCACTTCTTGCGGGACGGGTCTTTTTAGATAGGCAAGCAGCTTTTCAGTTAATGCATCAACCGTGATGATTTGCTCTACTCGAAGCGAAGCAGTAGACTGACAGCTGATTTTAAAAGTATGCTCTTCTCTCTTAAACCAGCCAAAACCTGTTGCCTCCCCGTCTTTACAGATGACCCTTGCATCAAACCATCGCACGAGTGTAAAAGTAAATGCTGTATCGGCCAATTGATCGACTTGTCTTGCCGTATCAAACCATTGAATCGCTTCTTGCGCTACAGTCAAGACTTGTTTGGAAATAGCATCGAGTTCTTCTTGACTAAGTAGTGCTTTGTCCAGTTGTGCTGGGGAAAGTAGGTAAGTGGAAGGAGCCATTTAAACCTCTTTGTTGAGAATTTGAGCCCTAGATTATGTAACAAACACGATAAAACTCTATTAATAAAAAATTTTGAAATTCCTTAGGTATACCCCATCCATTTTTGCCTTTTCTTCCATGTAAAAAACCGTTATTCTGCTCCGATGGACACTAAAGACCTTCGCGAGGCTGTCGCAAAAAGGCGTACCTTTGCCATTATCAGCCACCCCGACGCCGGAAAAACAACCCTGACGGAAAAGCTCCTCCTCTATTCGGGGATGATTCATACTGCTGGAATGGTCAAAGGCCGCAAAGGCCGGAAGGCAGCGACATCCGACTGGATGGCCATGGAGCAAGAACGGGGAATCTCGATCACCTCATCGGCCATGCAGTTTTCCTACAAAGATAAGATCATTAACGTCCTCGACACCCCGGGTCACCAAGATTTTTCTGAAGACACCTACCGAACACTGACAGCTGCTGACTGCGCCATCATGGTGATTGATTCTTCCAAAGGCGTAGAAAAACAAACCCGCAAGCTTTTCGAAGTCTGCAGTCTCCGAAAAATCCCCGTGCTCACCTTCATGAACAAAATGGACATGGTAGGAAGAGAGCCGCTAGATTTAATGAATGAAGTCGAAAACGTTCTCCAAGTTCACTCGTACGCGATGAACTGGCCGATCGGACGAGACAAAGAATTCCAAGGCGTTGTCGACCGCCAGACCAACGAATGCGTCTTTTTCACCAAAGTCTCGACCGGCGGCGCTCAAAAAGCCGATATTGCCCGCTATCCTCTCCACAGTCAAGAGGTCAAAGATAAAATCGGACCCGATCTCTACAAAAACCTCCTTGAAGAATTAGAACTCTTAGACCTTGCCGGCAATACATTCTCCCACGACGATTTTCTCGCAGGGAAAGTCACCCCCGTCTTTTTTGCTTCTGCTCTGACAAACTTCGGCGTCGAACCGTTTTTCGATGCCTTCATCCACTTAGCCCCTTGTCCACATAGTCGCATGGCCATCAAAGACAATGGCACCGAGATCGAGATCGATCCGATCACGACGCCCTTTAGCGGCTATGTCTTCAAACTCCAAGCCAACATGGACAAGCGTCACCGCGACAGCATGGCGTTTATCCGGATCTGTTCAGGACGCTTCGAACGGGACCTCATCGTCAAAAACCACAGGCTACATAAAGAGATTCGGCTATCCCGCCCTCATGGGATGGTCGCCGGAGAAAGAACAACGCTCGACTTCGCCTACCCGGGCGATGTGATCGGCGTGATCAATCCCGGCGCCTTTGCGATCGGCGATACGATTTCTCTGACAGGCGGATTTAACTTTAAGCCGCTGCCGCAGTTCCAGCCTGAAATTTTTGCGCGCCTTTATCCGAAAGACGTCGGTAAACGGAAAGCGTTTGACAAAGGGATCTTGCAACTCTCTAACGAAGGTGCGATCCAGCTCCTCAAGTCGTATGAGCGGGAAGGAGAGCTCGTCTTTGCCGCTGTGGGACAGCTCCAATTTGAAGTCATGCAGTACCGTTTAAAAGACGAATATGGCGTCGACACCGTGCTGACACCGCTCTCTTACACTTGCAGCGCTTGGATTATCGGAGATATGAAAACCTTCATCAAATCAACGAGCTTGATGCTCGTCGAAGACCGTCAAGGACGGCCCATGGCCCTCTTTAGTACCCCTTGGGAAAAACAGTACAGCATCAAACAAAATCCCCAACACCAACTCGTCGACGTCGTCGTTTAAAAAATAGGTTCATATTTCTTAAAATCAAGCCAAACTGATTTTCAAATGTCTGCCAAGAGCACAGGCTGCTTTTGCAAAAGAGCGCAGAGTTGAGGGAGAATCCGGGTCTAAAATCCGATCAATGGCTGAGCGACTAGTTTCCATTCGCTGAGCAAGCTCTGCCTTGTTAACACCTTGTTTTTTCATCTCTTTTTCTATTTGGAAAACGAAAATCCGTTTTGCGACAACTTCTTCGATCTCCTCCAGCATGCCTTCTTCCCTGAGAAAATCATCAAAATTGGAACCAATATATTTGTTTTTTTTCATATTTCATCCTTTTTTAACTTCTTTTGCTCTTGCTAAAGCGATGTCGATATCATGCTGCGGTGTTTGCTGTGTCTTTTTAATAAAGCCATGTAATAGCACCATTTGCCCCTCATGCATGATAAACAACACTCGCGCTATCGTGTTTGGTAGGGTTGAGCGAACTTCCCATAATTTTTTACCCAAGCTACGAACAAGGGGCATGCCTAAGGGCCAACCATCCTGCACCATTTTTATATCTTCTCCGATAATCCTTCTTTCTTCTTTAGGGAGAGACCGTAACCATTCCCGAACAACTTCTCGACCATTTGGCTGTTTGTAAAAATCTACTGAAATAACACTCTTCGGGGCTCTATCAAACATTCAGGATCCTTAGAAGCAAGTTTACCAAATTTGGTACATTTATGCAAATTATTGATCTCTTGAATTTTTAAGTTATTAACAATTAATGAGATGGATTGGGAAGGTTTGGAGTCATTCAGAACTTTTGACTGGTTCTTGAAGAATTCCCTCGTTAATGAGGGAGTTTCTTCGACGATTTAAGGAAGTGGGGCCAAACTTCGCCTTTTGCGATCGGTAATACGATTTCTCTGACTGGCGGATTTAATTTTAAGGCACCTTTTGGGAAAAACAGTATAGCATCAAACAAAATCCCCACCACCAACTCGTCGACGTCGTTGTTTAATTCTTAATAATTGATTTATATTAATTATTTTCGTACAATTTCCGTATTGGAGTTTTTGTGTTGTTAGAAACTAATTCATTTCAAATTAAAGAGCCTGCTTATTTCCACAGAGATTATAAAAATGATTTGAAAATTGACGATTCAAAAAAAATAGATGATCCGATTAATCAGGGTCTCCGTATTGCTGGGGTAGCTTTGCCATTGATCGCTCTTTATAAGCCAGCTGCAAGCGCTTTATTCGTCGTTGTGGGCTCATGTAGAGCAATTTTAAATATATCGAAAATTTACCACGCCTATTTTGAAGACAAAGGTCGTTTAAAAATAGCAGAACAGCTACTCCACACATATTTAACCATTGCATCGCTCAGTTGCGCCTTTTTTGCACTGCCCTTGGGCATGTTGGTGACCACTTGCCACGACCTTGCCATGAATTACATTCAGTTATATCAGGCTTGGAATGAAAAAAATCCAGCAAAGGCTAGAGAAACTGGATTACAGATCCTTAAAAATGCTCTCTACCTTAAACTATTTTTCACGGCATCTTTATCAATTTTAGTCGCTTCAATTGCTCTACAGATTCTTGCGATTCTGGTCCAAATTCCGGGTGAATTTCAACAAGGTCATTATTTGGAAGTTGGAGCAGGGCTGTTAATGGTCGCTATGAGAATAAATCAAGCGGTCGCTTCAGTCTAAGAGTCTGTCTGCAGATTAAGCTTCTCTTTGATTTCCGGAAGCATGCTGATCATCTTTTGACGCCCATGCTCATAAATGAATTGATTCCGATCATCACAGAATATTCCGACATCTTGAAATTCCATCCGAATAGAAACATCGGCATGGGCAAGCGATTTTTCAACAAAGTTCAGATACATGATCTCCACCCCGCGTTTAGCAATGCCAAACAAGTGGGAAGGGTTAGAAGAAGGTAATTTTTCGCTTACATCGATCGCCATGATCATTTCAGCGCCATATTTTTTAGCGATTTCAACTGGCACAGGGCTCGAAGCTCCTCCATCGATCAAATATCTATCATGGAGCCTCACCGGAGGGAAAACACCCGGAAACGCACATGAGGCGCCAACGGCTTTGGGAAGATCGTTTTGTGAAAGCTCAATAGTCTCTCCAGTGTGTAGATCCGTTGCAATCACAATGAGCGGGATTTTGAGCTGATCAAATGTTTTAGCTTGGAGTTGGTTTTGCAGAAATTTCTGCAAAGCAGTTCCCTCAACAATACCTGACCTTGCAAACCATGCCGCATCCAAGAGATCAGAACGTGTCATTTTAAGAACCGTCTCTTCTAAGCCCTTAAGCTCAGGATTATCTGCATAGAGCGCTCCGACAATTGCTCCTGCGCTGCAGCCGATAATCAAATCA
>DASUCX010000017.1:0-10818 GCA_036275855.1 Rhabdochlamydiaceae bacterium | reverse complement strand
TAGGGAGAACAACCCAGTTGCACAACATGTTTTAGGGTCTTTGTATGAAACAGGCATGGGATTAGAGAAAAATACCGCAGAAGCGGTTGCTTTACACCAAAAGGCCGCTGACCAAGGATATGTCTTTTCTCAACATCAATTAGGACAGTGTTTTTTACATGGTACAGGCGTGGAACAGGACCTCGACAAGAGTATTCAATGGTTCTCCAAAGCGGCCGAGAAAGGGTTTGTGTATATGCTCAATCAATTGGGGCATCGTTTTTTGAAAGGGGATGGCGTCGAAATAGACCTGAAAAGAGCTTTTCAATGTTTTAAGAAGGCGGCCGAGCAAGGCGATACAGAAGCTCAATATGAAGTAGGGGAATGTTATTACTTTGGTGATGGGATCTTACAAGACTTCAAACAAGCGGCTCATTGGTACACCCAGGCTGCTTTGCAAGGCCATTCAGATGCTCAATATGAAGTAGGGGAATGTTATTACTATGGCAATGGGATCTTACAAAATTTCAAACAAGCGGCTCATTGGTACACCCAGGCTGCTTCCCGAGGCCATTCAGATGCTCAATACGCATTAGCGCGTTGCTGTTCTTTAGGCAAGGGTGTTAGGCAAGATCACTTCAGGGCCTTTTACTGGTGTCATCGCTCAGCTCAGCAGGGGTATTCCTACGCGCAGCTCTTTATTGGAAAATGCTGTTTACAAGGCCTAGGCACAGTTAAAGATGAAAACCAAGCCCATGAATGGCTGAAAAAAGCCGCCGATCAGGGACTTGTGGATGCGCAAGCTATTTTACATAGCTTACGATAGTTCGTCGTGACTTGCCCCTAAAGAAGCGAGTTTTTCAACCACCGGTTGCTTGGTTTTTAGCTGAGTGGTAAGCTTGAGGGGCAAGGTCGTTTATGCCTCTTCAATTGACAGAAGTTTAAATTCCTTTCAGGGAAAATCGAACCTATGGGTAAGAAGATTTCATTCTATTCTCTCGTGATTTTGATCATCGCTGCCATCGACAGCATCCGAAATTTGCCAGCTGCTGCATTATTTGGCAGCTCAATGATTTTCTTCTTTGTTTTCTCTGCTCTCGTTTTTTTAATTCCGATAGCCTTTGTCGCTGCTGAACTTTCCGCAACGTTTCCAGAAAAAGGTGGTGTTTACCACTGGGTCCGGACGGCCTTTGGAGAAAAATGGGCGATGCTGGCCATCTGGCTGCAATGGATCAATACGATGGCCTGGTATCCGACTATCCTCTCCTTCATTGCCGGCACTGCTGCCTACTTAATCAATCCCGAGCTTGCTCAAAATAAGGCATATCTTGTGACCTTCATCTTAGTTGTGTTCTGGAGCCTGACATTGATCAATCTCAAAGGCCTGCATGTCTCAGCTCGGATGAATAACATCTGCGCGACGATCGGAACCGTCATCCCGATGATCTTCTTGATCGCCCTTGGCATTATTTGGGTTAGCAAAGGACAACCGCTCCAGATTCATATCGGTACTGATACGTTAATTCCCTCCCTCTCTCAATCGACAAATTGGATCTCGCTGATTGCGATCATGGCCTCCTTTCTCGGCATGGAGCTCTCTGGCGTCCATGTCAACGACATCCACAATCCTCAGAAAAATTTCCCACGGGCCGTCTTACTTGCTAGCTTTTTTATTTTTGCCACCATGCTTCTTGGTTCCCTCGCCATTGCTTTTGTGCTCCCAGAAAAAAGTATCAATTTAGTCTCCGGTGTCATGCAAGTCTTCAGCAACTTCTTTGAAGTCTTTGGAATCCGCGCCTTAACGCCGGTTCTTACGTTAATGATCGTCATCGGCTCGATTGGATCGATCACCAATTGGCTGATCTCTCCTGCCAAAGGCCTCCTCCATGCTGCTGAGTTCGGGTTCCTACCTGCTTTTTTCACCCACAAAAATAAAGCCGGCGTCGCTTCTCATATTCTTCTTGCTCAAGCCATTCTCGTCAGCCTCTTCTGCCTGATCTTCCTTTTAGTTCCCAGCGTGAATGCCTTCTACTGGTTCTTGACCGCTCTCAGCACTGAACTCTACATGATCATGTACATCTTGATGTTCTGCTCTGCCGTCAAACTCCACTACTCCTACTCCAATAGACCCGCAACATTCAAGATCCCCGGCAAACACTGGGGCATGTGGATCACTGCCCTTTTAGGCCTTTTTGGCTGCACCACCACGATCATCGTTAGCTTCTTCCCCCCTGGCAACGTCGATATTGGCAGCGCGTCTCGCTATCTATCGATGATTTGCATCGGTAATCTCGCCACGCTTTCCCCCGTCCTGCTCTTCTACCTCTACAAAAGAAGGCAAACTTTTAAGAACCCTTAACACCCTCTAAGACAATCCTTCTTATTCAGATGCAAATTATGCAACTGCAATGGCTTGAGCATTAAAGAATTCCTTGCTTTCATGATCTTTTGGATATCAAATTCTCTGAAAGTATCCCGGAAAATCTGGTTATTGATCTTCAGTTTTTCCAGAATACAAAGCCGAATGTGAAGATCGAGTGCAGGATTGACTTTAGCCGCTCGATTCTTAGCCTTTTCCCAATTGATCACAGCGGCGTGCGTCACACCACAATGCTTTCCAAAAGCATCCAGAGTCATCTCGAAATAAGTGCGGATGAAATGAACTTGATTGCCAGTCAGAGGACGAGACATATCGCACAATTCTAAAAGAACGGCTTTTTGAAGTTCGTTGAAATCAATATCAGGGGTCCACACATCCCTTACTTTGATCATTGAGACATTTAACAAATCAACAGGGAAACCTAGCCCTTCATATCTGAACTTTTTTACCCTTTTTTTCTCCATATTTTCACCTTTGGTTTCCAATGACTTCTATGACTGTGATAATTAGCATGTCGTTCTCATCGAATGCAATAACAATTCGTATATCTCGCCCATCAATTGTTTTTCCTCGTATGGCATAATTCCAGCTGTTATGTTCAGGTTTAAACTCATCTTTCTTTTTCTCATGGTATCCTTTTCTTAAAACATACAAAACATCTGTTAAGGCCACATCTCTTTGAGCTTTTCTCTGCATGGCATGGCGGGTATCATAATATCGACCTAATTTGATGTATTCTCCTGCCTTTTGAAGTACGTTTATAATTTTTGACGACCTACTCACAAACGGATCCCTCTATCTTACATGCATACAAATTGTAAATCATTTACATTTTGTTGAAAATAATTTTTTTTAGAAAAACTGATCGTGCTTACTAAAGAATCTGCAATAACTGACGGACTTGTCTAGATGTTCCAGATGATCTATACTCCCCTTTTTCAAAGGACTTTTGTGTCAAATACGTCACCGGAAAAATTACTCATCGGCGCCCATACGTCTGCCCAAGGAGGACCCCATATGGCCCTTCTCGAGGGCCAGTCAATCGGTGCAACGACAATTCAATTTTTCACTGCCAACCAAAAGACTTGGCACGGCAAGAAATTAACAGAAGAAGCCATTGAGCTCTGGGAAGATGCCCGCAAGACGACCGGCATTAAAGAGATCATGAGTCATGATAGCTACCTGATCAACCTCGGCTCTCCCGACAAAGAAGGACTCCAAAAAAGCCGCAATGCCTTCAAAGAAGAACTAGAGCGGTGCCACTTGCTCAAAGTCTCTTTTTTAAATTTCCATCCCGGTGCTGCGCTGGCGGGTTCTGAAGAAAACTGCCTCAATACCGTTGTCGAAAGCCTTCTCGAGCTCGAAGAGCTCGCCTCCCAAGGCCCTACCCGTCTTCTTTTAGAGTCTACCGCAGGACAAGGCTCCTCCGTCGGCAACCGCTTCGAACAACTCGGCACCATCGTTAACAGAGTGGAAAAAAAAATCCCGATTGGCGTCTGCCTTGACACCTGCCACTTATTCGCTGCCGGCTACGATATTTCAACAAGAGAGGGCTGGGAAAAGACCCTCAAAGCATTCGATGAGAAAATCGGCCTTAAGCACCTCTATGCACTCCATGTTAACGATTCTTTAAAACCACTCGGCTCCAGAGTCGACAGGCATGCTCCTTTAGGCAAAGGACTCATCGGCATCGATTGTTTTAAAGCCATGATGGAGTTGCCGGAGCTTCAAGAGCTCCCGAAATACTTAGAAACGCCGGACGGACCTCCTCTTTGGAAAGAAGAAATCAAAATGTTAAGAGAATTTTTCAAATGTTACGCGCAAAAATAAAAGATATCACGCCTTCACTCCTCGGAAAACCGATCACCATTTGCGGCTGGATCCGCACTGTACGCGACCAGAAAAATTTTGCCTTTATCGAAGTCAATGACGGCTCGACTTTAGCAGGGATCCAAATCGTCGCTGACCAAACGATTCCCGGCTATGCCGAGATGATGAAGAATCTCACCACGGGAGCCTCCGCTATCGTCAAAGGAACCCTCGTCGAAAGCCTCGGTGCCAAACAAAAATGGGAAGTCAAAGCTGCTTCTGTAGAGATCCTTGGACTTTGCTCTGCCGAAGAATACCCTCTCCAAAAAAAACGGCACTCGTTTGAATTTCTCCGGACCATTGCGCACTTAAGGCCCCGCACTAATACCCAAGGCGCTGTGACACGCGTCAGAAACGTTTTGGGATTTGCCACACATGAATTTTTCCAAAAAGAAGGATTCCTCTACGTCCAGACACCGATCATCACCGGCTCTGACTGCGAAGGCGGCGGCCAGCAATTTACCGTCTCGGGATTCAATCTCAACCAACTTCCCAAACTTGCCGATGGTAACGTCGACTTTTCTCAAGATTTTTTCTCCCGCCAAACCTATCTCACCGTCTCCGGCCAGCTCGGAGGAGAAGCGATGGCCTGCGCTCTTTCCGACATTTATACTTTTGGCCCCACATTCCGCGCTGAAAACTCCAATACCTCTCGCCACCTCGCCGAGTTTTGGATGATCGAGCCGGAAATGGCCTTTGCCGATCTTAAAAAAGACATGGAAGTAGCAGAAAGCTATCTTAAATTCATCATCAACGCTGTCCTAGAAAGATGCCCTCAAGATTTAGAATTTTTCGATGCCTTCATCGAAAAAGGGCTCATCGAACGGCTTAAGCATGTTGCCTCGACTCCTTTTGCCCACCTGACTTACACCCAGGCCATTGACATTTTGAAAAAATCAGGCAAATCATTCGAATATCCCGTCGAATGGGGCGCAGATCTTCAATCAGAGCACGAACGGTATCTCGCTGAAGACTACTGCAAAAAACCAGTCATCCTCACCGACTATCCTGCTAAGATCAAGGCCTTCTACATGCGGATGAATCCCGACAATAAAACCGTCGCTGCCATGGACGTGCTCGTTCCTAAAATCGGAGAGATCATCGGCGGAAGCCAGCGTGAAGAAAGACATGATCTTCTCAAACAAAAGATCATCGACTACGGCCTCAATGTCGATGACTACTGGTGGTACTTGCAGCTCCGTCAATACGGAAGCGTGCCCCACGCGGGGTTTGGAGCCGGATTTGAACGGCTTGTTCTTTTTGCCACCGGCATGGAAAATATCCGTGACGTCATTCCTTTCCCGCGCTATCCTAGCCACGCTGATTTTTAGGAGAGTCAATGGCACTCAGAGCTCTCACCGATTTTTTTTGGCCTCCCCCTCCGCCTTTCAAGTGTTACGCCAATTGCGAGAACTCCTTCGATTTTCAATCGCTCATTGTCACAAAATGCAACCATATCTTTTGCAAAGCCTGCCTTGAAGGCTGGTTCAAACAACAAAAAACATGCCCCTTAGACAAAAAGGCTCTAGCCGCCATTACAGATAGCAATGTCCGTCAGGATGAAAACGATTCTTGCGAAGGGATGCAATACACCTCTTTTAAATTGTATTTAGAGAGATTTACCAATTACATCCAAAACGATTTCTCAGCCTTGCAGAAAAAATTAAAAGCCGCAAACGTCCTCAAGATCTCGAGCTGCGCACTCCTCAAAAAGGTTAAACCAAAGCCAGAATTGAAACAATCCGATGAATGTTCAATTTGCAAAAACTCCCTCCAGATGTATTTTATTACCAAAGATGAAGATGAAACAAAAATCGGACGTTTTATGCATGAAGACTGTTGGCAGAGAACAGTCAGTAACACGACCGAGCTCTTAGAGATTTCTGCCGTCAATGTTGTCGAAGTTGCACAACAATTGCCTGCTCTGCAACAAAATCGTGTAGAATCTAAAAAGCCTGTAGAGCCCATTTCTCCGATCAGACTATCCTTCTTCGCTATCATCCTCCCGGTGTCAATTGGGGCCTTAGCGATGAATAGCCGGCTCTACCATAGTCGCAATCCTTACCTCTTCGTGCTGTCACTCCCTGCCCTGATTATTTTGAAAATCCTCTCTTTATCCCTGAGCGGACTCAGAGCTATTCTCTCAGAAAAACGTTCTACTTGAACATCCCTTCTTGAGGCCCGCGCTCCATCAAATACATCCAGACTTGGTAAACTTTCATGCCGCCGTCCAAAAGCTCGTGTTTCTCCTTGTATGTTTCTAAATTTTCAACGATGGCGACCTGAGTTCTCGCGTCGGGCCCAAACAGCCGCTCGTAGAAAATAGCTCGCATGTGCTCGGAAAATGCAAAAACAGGAGCATAGATCCAGCCCATCATCGGAACTAAGCTGCAAACGATGTAGGGCACTATTTTTCCTGAATTGAACAATAACCCATAAGGCCGCGTCGTTGCTACGTAGGCCATCGCCTGCATCATGCGTGTGTAGGCTCCGCTCAAAATCTGGACAACGAAAACAGGCATACGGCTAATCACAATAGAATTAAATGCCGCAGACGCAAAAACTTTTCCTGCCAGCGCTATCATCTTATAAACCGCATGATAACAAGCAAAGCCAAAGGCGATGCTGACGCCAAATTTCACATATCTGTTCGTGAGGTGATAATTCAATGCTCCTTCAACCTTAAAAACGATCCTTTGCAACCGGGCTGATCGAGTGTTCAATACCGGCTCAAAATGATTCAACTGCTGAATAATTTTTTTTTTGCTGTCAAGATCGCAATAGATAAAAACCTCTTGGAAAATTTGGGCAAAGAAATGTCTCTTCCCATTGGCAAACTGCGGAAGGGGCTTGGCCTGACCTTTTATTACTGCCATTGATGATTGTATCATCAACCACACCCGTCCCATCGGATCTAATGGATAACTCTTTTTATTGCGGAGATGATCCTGAGCCAGCGCCTCAATAATCTTAGCGCGCGCACTGTTCAGAAACTGAGCCTTTTTTTGATCAGCGTCCTGTATAGCGCTATCAAGAATCCCTGCAAGAGCAAATAAGAACGAAAGAGTCGGAGCACTTTCCTTATAATTCTCGACGATCTCTGCCTCTAATTTTGCATAATCAAAATCCAGACCGGAACCTTTAAGCTTTTCTGCATAAAACTCCAGGGAGGTCTCTTTTAATCCCCTCTCTAGCCTCGGATTAAAAATATCCGTGATATTCGGAACATCTTTATGACAGCACTGGTCATAGGCCGTGATAATCGTGTTGACGCATGAACGTGCTTGATTCGTTACTGCCACTATTAAAATTCCTGTTTGAGGAGGACAGTTTACACGTTTTGATCTTTAATTTGGACTTTCAAAAATAAACTTGATTTGATGAACTGGTAGGCTTAGGCTGAGCAGGAATGAGGGTTGCCCTCATGCCTTCTTGCATCAACTCCATCCAAGCGCGGTAGGCTTTCATGCCACCAGCTTCAAGATAGGCAGCCTTGCTGGCGTCCTTATTCGCCTCCAAGCTGGCTGCTAAAGAGTTTTGCACTGACCACGATGTTGTCAATACACTGATCGGACCCAGCGTTAACCACCTGATCACACGGCTGGGAAAAAAAGCAATATTTTCGACAATCACGACAGCTCGACTCACAAGAGGATGGATTTTGCCGGAAAAATATTTAAGGACAATAAATGCAATTGAAGCGATCAAATAATTAAAGAAAGTGAATTGGACCAAGGCCACCCCGCCGCTGACAACATGAATCACAGAAATAGGGGCATGGTTGATGAGAATATTCACTCCTCTTGGAATCAGGGTCTGGGAGAGAAGATTGTAAATTCTAGGCTGCGCCCACTGAGCAACTCGATACACCGCGTAGCTGAGCACAATCTTAACGGATAAATGGTTTAAAGCCCTTGAGACAACAAATTCCATTTTGTATTTCAAATGACGCAATGTCATTGGGAGCCGATCAAGAGCTGGCTGCAATTGGATCGAAAGCTTAATAATGTTTTCTCGTTCATCGGAACGCCGCTCATTGTAGACGCGGTTAAAAGCATCTTGGAAAACATGCGTGAGGAGTTGCTCGCTATAAGACTGAAAATGTCCTACAGGCTTATTTAGCTTCTCAAGTAACTCTCTCGCACTTTTTTCAATGGCGCCTTTCCGTCTGCATTCCTGCTCACGATCTTGTAGAGGAGGCTCAAGAAAACGGGTCGACTTGAGCCAATGGGCGAAATTGGTTGTCTTGCCATGGACTACCGTTTGAATTTCTCCTGGAAGTGTATCCATCGAGGTCGGCGGGCTAAACAATAGGCCTGTTTCCTTAAGCACAGGCAAAGTGTCTTGATCAGGAAAATGACGCAGGTCGAATTGCGTGGTAACATGGGTTAAAAAAAGCGATGCAGTGTGATTAATGGTAGCCATTAGATGTTTCCCCTAAAAAAAGGAACATTCTAAAGAAAGCAGTTGTTTGATGAAACGATTTTTTTCTCGTAGAGAGCTGTATATTTCTCGACAGCCTCTCGGAGGTAGCTTTTCACCGAGTGAATTTCAGAAAGCCGCTCGGAACGGTAGCTCTCAAAACAGGCACCGATCTGCTCCATATTGAGAAGTGTCAGCTGGGGAGCGCGTCTGAAAGAAGGATCGACGCAGCGAGGAACGCTGAGATCTAAGATCAAACGCGTTTTTGTCTCTTCCGGCATAGAATTGATGAGATGTTCTTCGGAAGTAGTCGCAGCGATAACGCCTTCATAGTGATGCCACCTATCAATCTCAGAGCGGTCTTTCAGCGTGAGCTGATAATCCAAAGCAAACGGCTCAGCAGAGGCAAGGTCGCGCGTGCATAGCGTCATCTGCCGTTTTCCTTTTCTCCAAAAATAATGGATCATCTTTCGGTTGATATCGGAATTGCCAATGAAGAGCAAAGCCGTATCACCTAAGAGGCGCCGCGTCAGCTGATAGACCATCCCTTCTAAATGGAGCGGGCTTTGAAAAAGCGAAAACGTCGATCGGACGGTTTTCCCAAGTTTAAGCGCTTTTTGAAACAAATAGTGCAAAGGCGGCGCTAAATATTGCTGGAGCCGCGTTTGCTCATAGGCGAGCTTGACCTGACGTTGAACATCGCTCTCTCCCGGCATCGCACTGTCGAGCCCTGCGACCACGCAGGCAAGATGAAAAAAACACTCGGCATCGAAGAAGGTATAAAACCCGTACTCTTGAGAATGTGGCGCCCGTTTTTTCAGATAGTAAAAAAGCTCGGATTGCGCTTCAGCCAGATCGTCTTGGCTAAAGTAGACCTCCGTGCGGTAGCAGGTCGATAAAACGACTTTATTGGGAGACAGATTCCGGCAAGCTTGAGCGATTTTTTCCCTCAAGTCGAGAGGCGCCGATTTGTAATTGATTCCGAGAACACCGATTCGCATAAAAGGTTTTTTATATAGGGGAATGGAATTACAAATCAAACGATTTCAAAAAGAATTTCGAGATCGAAACCTCTCCGTTGAAGGGCGGCGATCTTCTTATTTCTGTCCTTCCGGAGGAAGGCAGGCGTTTCGAGGAGGCGTAAAATAATTTCTTTCTGTTCTTCAGGAGAATAGGAAGAAGGGTTAAGCCCCTGCTGTTTAAACTTTCCGGCAATACGATGGGGCCCGTAGCCCCTCCTTTTGTAAGCCGCACCCCGGCGCTCGGCAAGGTCTTGGTCATTGAGGAACCCTAATTTTTGAAACTTTTCTAAGACTGTTTCAATCTCTTGGGTGGAAAAACCCTTTCGAATTAGTTTCTTTCTTAGCTCGTAAGTACTATAGCTTTTAAGGCTTAATAAACGTAATACAACTTTCTCTATCATTGTTGAACCTTATAATATATAATTATGATTGGAGGCAAGCATGGATGAACCGGTACCGGGATCGACTGAAGGACCTAATCAGGGACCCTCTTTTGAAGCGCAAGCGAAGAAAGACGAGGCACTGCTGCCCAAAATTCCAGCATCATCGCTTCCCCGAGGGAATAACGCAGAATGGCTCAGAAATTATTATAATGGGCTTTATCCCAATGGACCTGCCCCCACTGAAAAAGATTTAGTGATGCTCAATCGAGCGATTTGTGGAATGATCAATAGCTATCAGAGTGAACGCAACACGGAATACGAAAAAGCCAAACAGTATATGAAGGACGTTGCAAAGGGCCAAGAATAATCTATGGAGATCTCCACCGACAATCTCATCGTCTCCGATGAGATGGTTAACGACCGATTAGACCGTCTCTTAAGCCAACATTATCCGACCTATTCCCGGACATATTTCCAGTCGCTCATCGAGCAAGGCTTTGTCTTGATCAATGGCCTCCCGGTGAAGAAAAAAGATAAGCCAAAACTAGGGGATGAGATTGAGATCTGTTTTCAGCTCACCCCTGAGATTTCACTAGAACCCGAAAACATCCCTCTCGATATCCTTTATGAAGATGAGCACCTCCTGGCCATCAATAAACCCGCCGGGATGGTGACCCATCCCGCTCCAGGACATTATACGGGAACGTTTGTCCATGCCCTGCTTTACCATTGCAAAACCCTTCCAATGGGAGGCTCTCTCCGT
>DASUCX010000016.1:0-6344 GCA_036275855.1 Rhabdochlamydiaceae bacterium | reverse complement strand
CTGGATATTACCCCTGCAAAGAAAATCGACAGAACCTTAATTTCGAAAGAGGTCTCTAATGAATCACGACTTTGCCGTCGAGGAAGCCGATGATGATTTTGCCGGCAAGGTTAAAGAAAAACCCAGTGTCGACGACCCCAGGGATAGCCGTGATCTGTTGATGGGTCATCTCTGGCTTACTATTGTCTGAAAGACGGACGTCATAGATCAGGTTGTGATTGTCGGTCATATAAGGGGCATTGCTTTTCATCCGGAGGGCGCCTTTATAGCCAAGATGCTCTAGATAATGGATGGTTGCAGCAGAGCCGAAAGGGATGATTTCGACAGGCAAGGGACGGCTACCTAATTTGGGGACAAGTTTGGATTCATCCACAATGAAGATCCGTTCTTTGCTCATGTTTGCTGCGATCTTTTCTCGGACGAGCGCTCCGCCGCCGCCTTTAATCATCCGTTTTTCCGGATCAATCTCGTCAGCGCCATCGACATAAATGTCGAGGTGTTTGACGGTAATGATGTCGAGTAGGGGGATGTCGCCTTTACGGGCGATCTCCATGGTCTTTTCCGAGCTTGCCATGGCTTTGATATTAAGGCCGGATCTGCATTGTTTGATCAATTTCTCAATAAAATAAAAGATGGTGCTTCCAGTGCCAATGCCCACGATCATGCCGTCTTTAATGAACGACATCGCTTTTTCAGCGGCGGCTTTTTTACAATTTTCCAAGCTCATTTTTTTAGCATAGCAATTTCTGATAATTTTTGCCTCTTTGTCTGTTTTTTTTGAAAAATTTACAAAAAGGGTTGAGAAAAAAAGTGGAGAATCATAATATTCCATACGCCCCCACACGGATCTAAGCAGGAGTTAATATGGTAATGACACTGAGAAAAAGTCTGATTCTAGGAGTTCTGGCGGAAGAGAGTGGAAAAACGAAAAAAGCTAGAGCCAAACTGAAAAATAAACTCGATGCCTCCGATCGAAAACTGAAAAATCAAACCCTCGACAAGAAAGCCCAAGAGATCTCTAAGTGGATCGAAAGGCATGCCGGCGAGCGTGTCAGAGTGAAAAAGGATATTTCCCTTTTCGATCAAAATCGAAATTCTGCTAAAATGAGTCGCAATATTGAAAAATTAGCAGAGGAACTTGCCTTGGACTTAAAATTATCCAAGGAAGCGATCGCAGCCAAGACAAAGAAATAAGACAAAAAAATGAACGTTATCGATTGCCTACAAGAGCGTGGCCTCGTCGACGCGCTCACCTCTGAACAACTCAAGGAAGTCACTCAAAAACCGATCAAGATCTATATTGGATTTGATCCGACGGCCGACAGTCTTCATCTAGGAAACCTAGTGGGGATTGTTATCCTCAGATGGTTTCAGAAGTTTGGCCATACCCCTGTGGTTGTACTCGGCGGAGCCACGGGTCGGATTGGCGATCCGTCAGGCAAAAGTATAGAAAGACCTCTGCTGGATCCAGCGACTATTGAAGCCAATATCCAGAGGATCCGCACCCATTTCGAACAGGTGTTAAACTTCAATGACCCCAAAACCAAGCCGATGATCGTCAATAATGACGATTGGTTTGCCAAGTATGCGTTTGTCGATTTTCTCCGAGATATCGGAAAACATTTCCGTGTGAACGTCATGCTCACGAAAGAAAGCGTCAAAGCCCGGCTTGAATCTGACGAAGGGATTTCCTTCACCGAATTTAGCTACCAAATCCTTCAAGCATACGACTTCTACCACCTTTATAAGAGGCATCATGTCGTCCTCCAAGCTGGCGGCAGCGATCAGTGGGGCAATATCACTGCCGGAACCGATCTCGTCCGCAAACTTTGTGCAGAATCTGCTTATGGGATGACCTTTCCGCTCTTGACCCGTAGTGATGGAAAAAAGTTCGGAAAGACAGAAGGTGGAGCGATTTGGCTCGCTGCAGACCGGTGCTCTCCCTATGATTTCTATCAATATCTTTATCGTGTGGCGGATGCCGATGTCATCAAGTTGATGCGGATGCTTACCTTTATGGAGATGAGCGAGATCCATCGGTATGAGCAAGAGATGAAAAGTCCCGATTATGTACCCAACTCGGCTCAAAAGAGACTGGCAGAAGAAATCACGCGGCTCATCCACAATGAAGAAGGAGTTCAATCAGCACTCCGTGCAACGCAAGCAGCAGCTCCCGGCCATGCGTCTGAGCTCAGTGCAGACGTTTTCCATCAGATGATGAAAGATATGCCGCATGTGAAATTGTCCAGAGTCGATGTCATCGATCGAAAATATGTCGAAATCGCTGTCCAAACAGGTCTTGCCACAAGCAAAGGGGAAGCCTCTCGACTCATTGCTGGAGGAGGTGCCTATCTCAATAATGAGCGTGTGGAAGATCCTCAGCTCAAGCTGACCAACGCTCATCTCATCGGTGGAGAATTTCTGCTTCTTGCTGCCGGCAAGAAGAAAAAAATCTTAATTCACGTTTTTAATTAAAGATGTTACCATTTCTCCTCGAAAGAAGGACGTTATGGTCAAACCAGTTGATTCTAGATTGCCTGCTGTTTTCAACCCACTTCGAACAAGTAAGACGATTGTGGTTGCGTTGGCTGCGGCTGCGATTGCACTTCTGCTGGTCCGAGTGATTAAATCACTCCGCGGTCGAGTGAAGCCTCTAACAGCGGAGGAATTGCGTGTTCAAGGATGTGACGATTTTAATAATCAGAAATTCGATCAAGCGATTCGTAAATTCACTTTAGCTTTACGATATAATCTATCCGAGAGCAAGCAAAGCGTGTTATATAATAACCGCGCGTTAGCGTATATAGAAAAGAGTGATTCTGATGCCGCTTTAGCAGATTTTGAGCGCGCGTTAGAGTGTCATCCCACTCCTCATCTTCTTCTCCGGATCTATTTTTATCGGGGGAATCTTTTTGCTTGTCAAAAGAAGGACTATAAGGCAGCCATTGCCGATTTTACTCAAGCTTTAGAACTTCCATGTACTCATCAAAACATGCATGTGGAAATATTCATTGAACGAGCAAGAGCATATAGAAACAACAATGAACCTGATGCCGCTTTAGCAGATTTTGAGCGCGCGTTAAAGTATCATACTACTCCTGATCTTCTTCTCCGGATCTATTTTTATCGAGGGTCTGTTTTTGCTGATAAAAAAGGCAGCTATGAGACAGCTATTGCCGATTTTGATAAAGCCTTAGGATTCCCCTCTTCTGATCAAGATTTTCGTGTGAAAATACTCATTGAACGAGCAAGAGCACATAGTTCTCTCGGACGCTATGAACAAACACTGGCTGATCTCAATGCAGCGTTTGCACTCAATTCTCAGAATCGTATTTTACGAGCTAAGATTTTAGCTTTTCGGGCACAGGCGAATATCTATCTGAAGCGGACAGCGACTATTTTAAATGATCTGAATGAGGCCCTTCAGTGCTCAGATCCTCAATTGCGCTTCTTCATTTATGTGCTCAGGGGGGATTATTACCTCGAGACCGAGTACGATGCTATGGCTCTCCATGACTATACCCAGGCGATTGGTTGCAAGTCTTTAGATGAAGAAACGTTTGCAGAGGTTGTCTACAAAAGGGGAATGGCTCATGCAAACTTAAAGCATGGCGATGAAGCACTGAAAGATTTTACACAGGCTCTTCAGTCAAGTGTTTCGAATGACCACCTTAAAGCGCAGATATTAAACCGTCGGGCAATGGTTTACGCCGAGCGCGAGGAATACCAACTGGCAGTTGACGATCTAACGCAGGCCATTGATCTACAGCCTGAATATGCACAACCCCCTAGCTGGTATCTGCGTGCCTCGGTCTACCTCAATTGGGAGCGATTTCCTGAAAGTATCCAAGATTTCACGACGGCTTTAGCATTAGGTTCTAATGATAAGGCATTTCAAGCTGAAACTCTATATCTAAGAGGCAAAGTCTACTGGGCAAATCATCAACCAGATCTTGCGCGTGTAGATTTTGAAACAGCGTTGAGTTACAATCCTACAAAAAATGGACTGCGCGAGACACTTGTAGCTGAATTAGCAAATCTTAAAAACTAAAAGTTCTCTATGGAAATACGCGCTTCAATGAATATTTTACAAAAATACTTGCCTGAAAATCAACGCGATACAACAATGGGGTCAAATAGGGTGCCCACAGTATAAAGTCGTAGGCTGGGCCGCAAAACATCAACGGGGATAAAAAAAGTATGGCAACGATCACTAAAAAAGAATTAGTTCAAAAAATCTCACAAGCACGGGGGCTTCATCCCAACGAAGTGCGGAATGTCATTCAGTCATTTTTAGATGAAATGACAGACTGCCTTGCTCGCGGCGACCGCCTTGAATTTCGTGATTTTGGGGTTTTTGAGATCGTTGAAAGAAAACAAAAAATCGGCCGCAATCCTAAAAATGCTTCTATCCCGATTGTCATTCCTGCAAGACCTGCCGTGAAGTTCACGCCGGGAAAAAAGATGAAGAAAGACATTGAGAAGCTCCCCGTCAATGCTCCCACCAGAGCGATGTAAAGAGTCCTCGTGACTATTTTAGAGGAAGCTCTTGTTGTTGAAGTCGATCGGTATCTTTTATTGCTGAGAGATCTAGTTTGGAGAGTTCTTGAAGGAGCTGAAGACCACGCGGGCCTGAAAAAAAGGTTGGGTCAGCTTTTGCTTAAGAAATATCCTTCCGATCTCCAACTGCCGCATGCATACCTCGTTTTACTGGCGCATCTTTTAAAGTTCGAGCCGCTTCCCATTGAAGCAGAGCAGATGCCCAATGGGGCGACATGTTTGGATGTTTTAGGCTACATTAAAGGGGCTCAGCTTCCCGAACCTTCTCAGCTTGCCGAACTCGCGTCGCTTTGGATGATTCTCGGTATGGTGCTGAAAAAAGAGGCGCTCGTCTATGCCGGCTTAAAAGCAGCGCTATGGCAGACCTACTCTCTCGATCATCGGGGACTGCCGCATTTTTCGTTGTGGAGTAGAGCTGCAACCTTTCGTCCGAGCTGGCTCGCTTTTTCTAATCATCTGCTCTTTACGTTGGCTTACCGGCTAACTTCCGATCCGGGGTTCAATCATGCCGCCCAGATTCAAAAACAATATGGATGGGATCCTGTTTCACTTGCAGGGAAATTGCTAACGTTGATCCCCGAAAAACGGCCCACTCCTCTAAGACTTGCTTTCAAACCTTTTGCCGAAGAGATGACAGTCGGTCTGATGAAGTTTATCACTCCAGAGTGGAGCATGGCTTGCACCTTAAGCGGATGGAATTCAGGTCTATTTTCCTACCATAAACATCATGCGGCGATTGTCAACGTCGGCCCTCAAATAGCGCCCCTTGATGATCTTGAAAAGTTTGGGATTGATAGAACCTGCAGTTTGACCTCCCGAACATTCAATGAAATTACCTGGGAAAAGACCCAATATAACTTCCGGATGAAAGGATGGACGAAGGTCTTTGCTCATCCGGTCTGGATGCAAATCGAAGCCCATTTTGAAGCTCAAAAGCTCAAGCTCTCTTGCCGATTGCAAGAGGACCGGGACACCGAAAACCTCATGTTGGTGTTTTATCTGAAAGGGGATCATTTGGTTATCGGTGGAAAAGAGGCTCTGCAAGGAGGCTCTTTAGAGAGGTATCAGGGGAAAGCAGTTCCTTTAGAGCTTAGAGCTGAAGATGAAAAAATTTTTATAGAACCCCAAATTGGGGAGCAGGAGATGCAAATCATCCCTTTAGCCGGCGGAGACCATTTCTGGGGAGCTCATTTCCTGGTGGCGTTTCCATTCAGAGAATCCCTCGAATTTTTAATTAAATAAAATTTTTAGGCACATCTTTCATTAAAAATATGTTGCTCAGCTTGTGGCTGCCGTCGCATATACGGCGTTTTTTATTCCTGGAGTCATTCCAGGAGGATGGGTTGTCGTTTCAGTTGTTACCTCCATAACTGCTCTGTCTAGATTTGGAATCATCGGTCATTTTGCAGTCGCTCCAATCTTAGCCCCATGTATGTTTTTTGCAGTATTCCAGTTATAGAACTTGTCGGCTATTTCCCATTTCTGGGTGTCCTTATAATGTTGCAGACTACCGCTTCCCATCTCAAAAACTCTTCTTTAATGACAAGTGCCATCGGGAACCAAGGTGACTGCGCCAGATGTTGACGGGGTGGGGGTGTTCGAACTTAGACTGGACACTTCTAGGTTGAAACTACCACTCGTATTTGTCAGCTGGATGGGCCGATCGCAGTGATTATTGGTCAGGCTTAAGCAGAGGTTACCAGGACTTTGTGTTTCCACGAGTATGCTATCACTTCCTCCTGTATTAGTGATTGTATTATTGCTTAATTGCGCTACTAATTCTT
>DASUCX010000015.1:0-6810 GCA_036275855.1 Rhabdochlamydiaceae bacterium | reverse complement strand
AGCAGATCACCGCTTACGGCTCAGCAATGGGCCAGCTCAAAAGTTTGGTCGCTGCCCTCAATACAGAGACCGACAACGCCCGTTTAGTCCAACTCCGCTCTGTCCGCAATTACATCGCCGATCTCAATCAATTCAACCAGGTCGCTGATGAGATGGCGCAGAACGAAGTCCAGCTCGACAAAGCCCGCCAAGGCGTTGCCAACGTCATCTGGTACTTCAATAATCAAGAGCTTTCGTCTCGGGCTTTAGAAAAGCAAGATCCCGAAGCGTTTAGTAACTGGTTTTCCCAAGCTAAACATGAATGGGATGCATTTACAACGAATAAAGGGACTGCTTTTAGAGCTCCCGATCAACCGCGGACTTTAGTCCTCGAAAAGACCTTCAAAAGCGAAGAGCCTTCTCCTAACTACTTGAGCTACCTCTTCACAATCTTGCCGTTCCTTTTCTTAGGATTCTTGCTCTATTTCATCTTCGCCCGCCAAATGAAAGGTGTCGGAAGTGGCGCGATGAATTTTGGCAAATCTCCTGCGAAACTCTTAGCAAAAGATCGCAATAAAGTGACGTTTAAAGATGTGGCCGGCTGCGATGAAGCCAAAGAAGAGCTTCAAGAGATCGTCGAGTTCCTCAAAGATCCAGGTAAATTCACTGCTTTGGGAGCCCGCATCCCTAAAGGCGTGCTCTGTATCGGAGCTCCAGGAACCGGAAAAACCCTCATTGCTAAAGCTGTTGCCGGTGAAGCCGATCGTCCATTCTTTTTCATCTCCGGTTCTGACTTTGTCGAGATGTTCGTTGGCGTTGGCGCCAGCCGTATCCGCGACATGTTCAGCGAAGCGAGAAAGTTCGCTCCTTGCATCATCTTCATGGATGAGATTGATGCCGTCGGCCGCCACCGCGGCGCTGGCATCGGCGGAGGTCATGATGAACGCGAGCAAACCTTGAACCAACTCCTTGTCGAAATGGATGGATTCGATCCGACCGAAGGGATCATCTTGATTGCCGCCACCAACCGTCCCGATGTGCTCGATAAAGCCCTACTGCGTCCCGGCCGCTTTGACCGCCGTGTCATCATTGATCTGCCGGATATCAAAGGTCGTTTAGAGATCCTCAAAGTCCATGCCCGTAAAATCAAGCTCGATCCAAACGTTGACCTCATGGACATCGCTCGTGCAACCCCGGGAGCTTCCGGAGCTGATCTTATGAATATCCTCAACGAAGCAGCCCTGCTTGCTGCCCGGCGCAACCGTTCAGCGGTCACAGCCCAAGAAGCTCGCGAAGCCGTTGATAAGGTCAAATACGGAAAAGAGCGGCGCAGCTTAGAGATTGACGACAATGAAAAGAAGACAACGGCCTACCACGAGTCCGGCCATGCGATTGTGGCGCTTATTGTCAAGAGCTCCGACCCTGTCGATAAGGTCACAATCATTCCACGAGGACTTTCTCTTGGAGCTACCCATTTCATGCCGAAGAAAAATCGATTGAGCTACTGGAAAAAAGAACTCGTCGACCAGCTTGCCGTCCTGATGGGAGGCCGCGCTGCCGAAGAGATTTTTGTCCATGATATGTCTAGCGGCGCTCAGATGGATATCACCCAGGCCACACGTCTGGCCCGCAGCATGGTCTGCGAATGGGGCATGAGCGACCTCGGGACCGTTGCGTTTGATGAAAGATCCGACAACGGCGTTTACCTTGGCATGCCTAACGTCTCTTCTAAGACCTATTCAGATGAGACAGCCAAGAAAATCGACATAGAAGTCTTCCGCCTTACCAATGAAGGCCTTAAACGGGCTTTAGAGATCGTCCAGGCCGAGCGTGTCAAAGTCGAGCTGATGACAGAGATGCTCATCGAATTTGAAACCCTCGACAGGAAAGACGTCGAAGAGATCATGAACGGTTCTTGGAGCATCGAAAGCAAGCGGGCCCGCGTTAAAGCCGAAGAAGAACTCAGTCGCAAATCGCCATCAGGCGCCGCGCGCGATGTACCCACGCCTTCCTCAGATACGCCTCCGCAGCCCCAAGGTGCATAAAAGGGTGTATTTTAATGGTTGTTTTTTTTCGAAAGGGCATCCGCCATGACTTTGATTCTTTCAGTAAGAACCTTTGCGGAGACGGTGTTTGGATCCACGGAAGTATTTAAAGACTCACTGAGGATTACGCCTTGTAGTCGAGTAATTTCTTCTTTTTGTTTGTCAATATGTTGCTTAAAATTCTGTTTTAGCTCGGTTATTGAGTCGACTGTTGATTGGAGCGCTTTATTTGCTTCTTTTAATTGAGCAATCTCTGATTCTGACTGAGAAATTTTTTGATCTTTCTCATGAATTTGTTCAAGCTCGGGGTCTACATTCACAGACTTAGAACTGGGTTCCAAGCGAGTAATGATCTTATCTACAGAGTCTTTTGCTTGTTTTACAAAGGATGTTTTAGTGAGATCTCTTTGATATTGATTGACGATAAGGGCTTGGAGACCAACCTTGGCTCTTCTAGCTAAATCGAGTTTCTTTTGTTTTTCCTCGGTGCCCAGAGAATTCTCTGTGAAGACATAATACGTTCTTTCCAATAAATTAGGCAGTATTGAGATGTCTCGTGACACATTCTCATAGGAGTATCCGGCATAGTATAATACTGTGGATGTAGCCGATGATGACCAAGAGTTATACGTGCGCCACGTCGAGGAGTTAGACTCTAGTTCTAATTTAGTTTCATAGATAACGAGCTTGGAGTTCTTATGATTTTCGCTGCTCAGAAGAGACAAGGTTTCGAGAACATTGCCAGCTTGATCGACTGATAAAGGTCTTAATTGGCTTGCCATAGATCACCTCATAAGCTTTTGCTAGAATACAGCAATAAAGACTTGTTTGGAAAAAATTATCCACCTGTGGTTGAAGCAGGTTGAGGATAAGGGATCACCGCTTTGCGGCTGAGTTTGATTTGACCGCGGTCGTTGATATCGAGCACCTTGACTTGGATCTTGTCGCCTTCTTTGCAGACATCATTGAGGGATGCAATGCGGCGGTGGTCGTACTCAGAGATATGGCAGAGGCCCTCTTTTTCAAAGATCTTTGCAAAGACTCCGAAATCTTTAATCGAAACGATCGTGCCTGTATAGGTCTTGCCGATTTCGACATCAGCGACGAGATTGTGGATTAGTTCTTTGGCTTTGAGGATCGCTTCTTGGCTATTTGCCGAGATGCTGACAATACCGCTGTCATCGATGTCGATGTCAGCGCCGGACTCTTCAATAATCGCACGGATTTGTTTTCCGCCAGGACCGATAATGAGGCCGATTTTGCTTGGTTTGACTTGCACAGTCTCAATGCGCGGAGCGTATTGAGAGAGGTGCTCTTTCGGTTTGGAGCAGACCTCTAGCATTTTGTGCAGAATGTGGATCCTGCCTTCTTTGGCTTGGGCAAGCGCTGCTTTCATGATTTGCGCTGTAATTCCTTCGACTTTGATATCGAGTTGGAATGCAGTGATTCCGTTTTGGTCTCCAGAGACTTTAAAGTCCATATCTCCAAGGAAATCTTCATCGCCTAAGATATCGGATAAGATCGCAAACTTATTGCCTTCGAGGATCAGCCCCATCGCGATTCCTGCAACCGGACGCTTGATAGGAACACCGGCATCCATCAGAGCTAGGCATCCGCCGCAGACGGAGGCCATCGAAGAGGAGCCGTTAGATTCAAGGATGTTCGATTCAAGGCGGATGACGTAAGGGAAGTCTTCCTGTGCTGGGAGAATCGATGTTAAAGATCTCTCAGCGAGTTTTCCGTGGCCGACTTCTCTGCGGCCGGGAGCGCCCATTCTGCCGACTTCGCCGACAGAGAAGGGGGGGAAGAAATATTGGAGGTAGAACCGGCGGTATTTATCGCCGTTGAGATCTTCATACCGCTGTGCCATGGTTTCTCCGCCGAGGGTGCAGACGGCAAGCGCTTGCGTCTCTCCACGGGTGAAAAGGGCGCTGCCGTGTGTTCTTGGCAATAGGCCTGTTTCGACGGCAATGGGACGGATTTGATCGGTTGAGCGTCCATCGGCACGTATTTTTTCTTCTAAGATCATATGACGCATATGGTGCGCTTGGAGCTTTTTGAAAGCCATCATGACATTGGCTTTGAGATTCGAATGCTCTTTACCTTCTGGAAGGAACTCGTTTTTGACTTTGTTTTCGATGGTTTCAAGAGCGTTATTTCTCTCTTGTTTTGCTTTGGTGTGGAAGGCAGCTTTTAAGTCGGTGGCAATCAGCTTGTCCATCGCGGTGACGAGATCTTGTGGCGGCAGGCGGAGGTCGTCGCTCACTTTAGGCTTGCCGACAACTTTTTGCCATTCGGTGAGCGCCTCACAGATGATTTTAATCGCCGCGTGGCCTTCATTGACGGCTTCGAGGATTTGCTCTTCTGTCAAGAAATCGGCATATCCTTCGATCATTAAGAGCGCATCTGCTGTTCCAGCGAGCATCAGGTCCAGAGACGATTTTTCCATCTCTTGGAGAGTCGGATTGACAACGAATTTTCCTTCGATCATGCCGACACGGACTCCTGCAATCGGCTTCACGAGCGGAATGTCCGAAATGACCAAGGCCGCAGAGGCTGCGCAGATTGCTAAGGGATCGGGAGTATGGACACCATCATAAGACAGAACGTAGGAGAGCACTTGGATCTCATTGAAATAGCCGTCTTCGAACATCGGACGGAGCGGTCTATCGATCAAACGGCAGATCAAGATTTCATGTTCCGTCGGTTTTCCTTCGCGTTTGATAAATCCGCCAAGGGTTTTTCCTGTGGATGAAAACTTTTCGACGTAATCGACACGCAGGGGAAGAAAATCGGTCTCTTCGGAAGGGACAGGGCCACGGCAAGCTGTTGCGAGCAAGACCGTGTCTCCCGAGCGGACAGTGACAGCGCCGCCGGCTAGGCGGGCGAGTTTACCGGTTTCGAAAACGATGTCGCGTCCGGCAATAGAAATAGTACGAGAATTTTTATTCATAGTTCCTCTTATAAGGGTTTAAAATGAGAAGGTCTCTCGGAACGTATTTTTGGCAACTCTTTGATCCCCATCAGGGATCAAAGATTAGCCAAAATCCTCCGCTACGAGAGGCAAATCTCAATAAGCAGTGAAATATACCATAGCAGGGAAGAGATAGCAAAAGAAATGATTTATCCTTTTCCTATAGAACAATTGACTTTCTAGTCGAAGATCGTCAAAATCCTCCTCTACTCTTTTGAAAGTATGGGAATGCAAATGGCCAAAACGCAAACGAAGTCCTTAGCTAAGCCTGATTCAAGCGTTGTGGTTCCTGCGGGCTATCGTGAGTTTTTTAATGAAATTAAAGAAAAAATTAGAAGCGCTCAGCTAAAAGCAGCCATTGCCGCTGGTCAAGAGCTGGCTCAATTATACTGGAATCTTGGTAAAGATATTGTCGAAAAACAAGAAAAGGAAGGTTGGGGTAGCAAGGTATTAGAAAGAGTGGCTAAAGACCTTCAAAATGAGTTTCCCGGAGTCGAAGGATTTTCAAGAGCTAACATCTTTAGAATGAGAGCGTTTTATCTAGCGTATTCAAATTGTCTAACAGCTGTTAGACAATTACAGGATGATCCACTGGCACCATTTTTCAACATACCTTGGGGACATAATTTCATTCTTTTAGACAGATTGAAAAGCTTTGAAGAAAGATCGTGGTATGCCAAGAAAGTTATTGAACATGGTTGGAGCCGAAGGATTCTCACGATTTGGATTGAAAATGATCTTTATCGAAGAGAAGGAAGGGCGATCACCAATTTCAAGGCAACCCTGCCAGCTCCGCAATCAGATTTAGCTCAGCAGACTCTCAAAGACCCTTACGTCTTTGATTTTCTCACGCTTCACAGGGAACATTTGGAGAAAGACTTGGAAGATGGATTGGTCAACCATATCCAGAAATTCCTGATTGAATTGGGACAGGGGTTTGCATTTATGGGTCGGCAGTATCTGCTGACTGTAAGTGGGCAACCATTCTACATCGATTTGCTTTTCTATCATGTCAAGCTGCGTTCCTTTGTCGTTGTTGAGCTAAAAGCAAAAGCTTTCAAGCCAGAAGATGCGGGTCAGTTGAATTTCTATTTGTCTGCTGTTGATGATATGATCAAGCATCCAACTGATAACCCAACAATTGGGATTTTGCTCTGCAAAGACAGAGACAAAGTTATTGCTGAATACGCTTTCAGGGGGATTGATCGACCCATGGGAGTCGTGGAATATGAAACCATGTTTACCAAGGCCATACCAGAAGATTTGAAATCTAGCTTGCCGACTGTGGAAGAGATTGAAGCCGAATTGTCTCCAAGCGCACTAGACAATCCTCCAGTTTATACTGCGCCCGCTCCAAAAGTGTGAATCTGCCGGCGTCGGACAGCCAATGAATTTGAGACCCGCCTGCATCGCTCAACTTATTCAAGTTGAGCTGCTTCGGCATCGGCTTTGCCTGGCTCAAATTCAAGGCGTCTCCTTGGCATTTTTCACACTTTTGGAACGGGCGCAGTATAGTAGACATTGTCTTGCCTATATTCATCGGAAGGCATAATGGGGCGGAGAACCTAAAATTAGTTCTCCTCAAAAAGACCCCGAAGAGAACCATGGAGTTGTTCATTAAAAAGTTACAGGCCGGTATGCTAAAAAAAGGATCGCCTTTTTTACTACGCTTCGCTGCGTAAACGGCGAGGAGGCTTAGGAGAAAAGAAAAAGGAGAGGATAAACCTTGTGCGCAATTAGAGGACCTCTTGCGTAATTCAGGGTTCGTCGATTTTCGGGATTATTTTGGCCTATTTTCAATTTTTTTCGCAG
>DASUCX010000014.1:0-2491 GCA_036275855.1 Rhabdochlamydiaceae bacterium | reverse complement strand
ACGAAAGCGACCTTTTTCCGAAAATGTTCAAGCGCTCATTCGACACAAATCAGTTCAAATCAAACATTCGCCTAAACCTTTCCGGCTGTTGGATTGGGTCGATTTCACCTCTCCTGGATTATTCGACGGTAGTCTCTTTGTACTTGTGACGGCCGCTCGATAGAATTGAGAACTCGGACCTTCTTCTTTTCCCAAGGATATCGCACTGCCGATGCCAAGGATCTGGCATGATAGAGCATATTATATGCCAAAATTCCTATCCAGTGCCAGTTCTCTTCATGATGGGCAGCAACTATGAGTGGAGCTACCGCTGCTACTCACAGTGAGATTTTTAAAAAATTAGATGATAATAAATGGGTCTATCACACCCTATCTTAAGAAAAAAACTAAGATTTTCCGGTTGATATGTAACGTAAAATTTGAAAAATTTAACTAATAATGATATCTCCCCTAGGGAGTTATCAAAATAAAAGATTTTTTATCAAAATCGCAATTGAGTAGGATCCCGACAGTGAAATAAAGTCGTTTCTGATATATAAATCAGATCGGTGAGCATCTGCTTCATGATGAAGGTAATGGTATGACCTTCGGATAAAATGGACCTACCTAAAGATGAGTGAGTTAAAATCGAACTAATGGCATAAGCGATTAGAATAAGAAAGCTTCTGATCGATTGTGCGGTTGGCGCTCGATTAAAATCGTGGCAGATAGCAAATTCACGGTGTTGTAAATCGTTGAATAAATTCTCTTCTTTCCAGCGTATACGTGAGTTTGACGCCACCGCGGCTGCATTGGCGTTATTAAGGTTTTGATGCACCAACCATTCCCAGTGAGTTTTTTTAAATTGTACCTTAGCAAAACGCTTAGAAGGCTTCTTTTGCGCCGTTTCCTCTAATTCAACAACGTGCAAGCTGTGTTTTTTAAAAGGGATGTCATTAAAAAAATGAATGACTTGATGGATGTTGAAGCGCTTATTTTCCTTATCGATTTTTAGAGGGGAAGAGGCTATTTTTAATCCTTGACAGTCTTCACCAACAGTTTTTAGGACTGTGGCCTTGCGTACAATGGAATAGGAGGGGAATTTGTAACCCATTAGGAGCCACAAACGAAGCCACTAAATCAAGATGGAGATACCAAGTACTGTTCCCTCGTGTGCGCTTTAAACAATAAGGGCAGCTTGCAAAGGGATGTTGACTGTGAGGATAGTAGGTATGAGTCACTTGGGCATCTACTGCAATGGCGTATTCGCCTTCTGGGGTAAGCTCAGGATGAAGCTGAAACAGCTTTGAGCGACATAAAGACCGGAAAATAGCCGGTAAAATGGGTTTGAAGTCTTGGGGGTTTAGTTTAAGGAACAGATCATCGACGGTACGTACACAAGGCACGCGATTTTTATCCATCTCGCTAAACTTAGCTGCTGCTGAGGAGGTCTCAGCTCTTAAGAAACTCTGTTGGAAGCTGTTTTTCGATGAAGATCTAAATAGATGCATCAGTAAACTGTGCATCATCAAGGAGATTAAAGAATAATCATCTACCCTAGAGCGTGGATCTTGAATGTAACGACTGAATAAATCTCTGATCTTTAGTTTTTTAAGAACAAATTTTAGCAATCTTATCGGATAATAGACAAAGATTTGAAAGTTTTTGGTATCCTTTCTTGAGAGAGCTTCTGTATTCATGGCAGCCTCTATGTTGTTTACTTTTCTATTAGTAAACAGTTTATCATATGAGGCTGCCTTTTGATAGATGGGATTTTCAAGTACGTAAGAGGATCTTTTTCTGAGAAAACAGAAAATTTAACGCAAAGCTGCTAAAGGCGCTAAGACGCAAAGATTTTACAATCCGTTCACAACACGACAAACACCTTCTTTAACTGAGGTGCGACCAAAATTTATCAAAAGCCCTAATTTGAGGTTGCTTAGTCGTAAATACGTTAATAATTGAGCCTTATGGACTTCGTTCTCCTTTTCAACAGCTTTTACCTCGATAATCACCTTGTCTTCTACAAGAATATCTAGGACGAATGGCTCCCTGATTACAACACCCTTATATTTAACAGGAATGGGTTTTTGTTTTTCAATTTTTAATCCAGCAAGAGATAATTCATAGCACAAGGCACTTTCATAAACACTTTCTAAAAGACCAGGTCCTCCTAAAAGACGATGGACTTCAATGGCAGCACCTATAACTCTGTATGAAATGTCGTTTTCCATAGACTTTGCGCCTTAGCGTCTTTTGTTGCTTTGCGTTAAAATTTTAAAAATCAGTCTACTAGAAAATGGATATTTAGGACACGCTTCAAATTCATTTACAAAATTTATCTTGATTTGCGTGAGAAGAATTTTCTTTCGATTCTCTCTTTCCCCTCCTGATTTTTTCCGCTCCTAATCACTGTCGTAGATCTCAGCAATTAGGACTGGCAGCTACCGTGTAAGTGTTCACTCCCCCCTCGCGGACTCTGGGGGAGTGAAAATGACATCTGTTTCTATAC
>DASUCX010000013.1:0-3401 GCA_036275855.1 Rhabdochlamydiaceae bacterium | reverse complement strand
CATTTTGACCTGCGTGAAAGCTCCCGCGGTTCGTCTATCAAAAAGGAGGCCGTATTAATAATACTGCCCTCTTTTTGATAGACAAACCCCGGGGCTTTGACGCAGGTCAAAATGAAAAAATTCACCGCCCCACAGTATAGTAGAAAAGTAAAGTCCACATCAAAAATGCACTCTCATCTTGCGCATCCTGCCGCTTGCGATCGTGCTGATCCTGTTTCTTTTTAAGGAAAAGAAAACTATAAACTATAGGGCAGCCCTTGGGGCTGCTCATAATTACCAAGCTCCCCGCTTTGCGGGGACGTTCTGACTTAGAAACGGTTGATTTTTTGAATAGGTTCAGAGTTGACGTTTAATCTTCTTTCCTAATAAGAGGAAAAGAAGAGCATGAAAGAGCACCAACCTGTTAATTACATTTATTTTGGGGTTTTGTTTTTATTTCTTTCGATCCTGCATGTTTATCATGTGTTATTAATTGAAAATTCGACGGGTCTCAACCAATTCTATTATGTCGTCTATGCTTTAGGGCAGTGCGCGATTGAAGTGTTGCTCTTGATGGTGATCGGCCATGTCTTAAACCGAATCTCGCATAAACTGAGCCTCGTGTTTATTATGGCGACATTTCTACTCTTCCTTGCTCACCTGATTGATTTCCCGTTAGTTCGCATCATGGGAATGTCGTTTTGGGATGGCTTGGATATGATGCTAGCCGAGAGTCTGGAGAATTTCATTGAATTGCTTTATGCAACCCATATTCCTATGAGTTATTGGGTGCTGGCTGGATTGAGTGCAGTGGTGATTCCGGTTCTGGGAATTGTCGTTTTCCGCACAACGCAGAGGCTCTCTCAAAAGAAACCTATCCATTTCTCTAAATCAGTGGTCGGGACGGCTCTTTTTTCAGCGGTGTTTTTTCTCTTGGCGTTCGATGTGAAGGTCGGCAAAATAGCAGCTCCTGCGCATGCGGTAAGGTTTCTGGAGGCGCTGCCTTGGAAAACGACTTTTTTGCCTCCTATTCCTTCTGAGTTGCAAATAGGAAAGCTGCTCAATAAATCTTTGGAAAATGAATATCTCTCCTATTTGCAGACGATGAACTTAAAAAGGACAAAAAAACCCAATATCTTCCTGTTTGTCGCGGAGAGCCTTCGGGAAGATTTTATCACCCCCGAGGCGGCCCCTGCTCTTTCTTCATTTAGAGAAGGCAATGTCTCCTTCCCGCAAGCGTTTGCTGCAGCCAATGCAACGCAATATTCGTGGTTTTCCATTTTCCACAGTATCTATCCGTTTCATTGGGAACATCGAGATCCAAAAGCATGGAAATCGGGTAGCTTGCCTCTCCAGATTTTGAAAAAAGCAGGCTATAAAGTGCATGTCTACTCAGCCTCTCGGCTGCAGTATTATCACATGGACGAGAGGCTTTTTGGCAAAGAGCTCGCTCTTGCGGATACTATCGATGTGTTTGGTCGAGATGAAGAGAATCATAAAAATGATTCTGCATGCATGAGGGCCCTGATGGACGATCTCGCTGTCACTCCAGAAGGGCATCTATTCATTGTCTTTTTGGAATCGACCCATTTCGGCTATAGCTGGCCTCATCAAGAGACCCTTGTTCCTGCTCCGGAACTCGATTACTTGAGTCTAACGTGTTCGAATGATCCAATTGAAGGTATCAAAAATCGATACCGAAACGCGATCCATTTCATCGATGGGCTTTTTGGACAATTCCTCAATAAACTTGCCGCTACCTCAGGCGGAGAAGAGGCCGTTGTTGTCTTTACGGGAGACCATGGAGAAGAATTCCTCGAGCATGAGCACGTTTTTCACGCTTCGAACTTGAGTACCATGCAAATCCATGTTCCTCTTTACTTCCGTTTAGGAACAACGATGGTCCCATCGAGAGAAATTGCCTCGCATCTTGATATCTTCCCGACGATTTTGGATCACGTGCTCGGACATCCGCATTTTGCCTCCTGTTTTGCCTCATGGTTCGATGGAGAATCGATCTTGCGTCCTTCAAAGAAAAAATTTGCGATTGCGACCCGTTATAACGGCAGCCGCTCTCCCTTTGAATTTTTGCTCCACACGGGAAAAGAGCAGCTTGTTGCACGCTTTAAACAGCAGAGCGCCATTTTTAAATCCCAGGCCCTCGAGATTATTTCCCACCGCGATGAAAGAGATGAGGCGGTCGATGTTCATCTTGATCGAATCAAACAACAGTTCAAAAAACCTCTAGAGATGTTGTTTTCTCATTAAACTATACTGCGCGCTCCTCAAAACTTAAAATTTTGGACTCAGCGAGACAAAGCCAAATCGAAGGGGCTTTAGCCCGAGTCTGAACGAGGAGCACCATTGCCGAAAGGCAAGGGCGAGGAGGAAGATCGATTTGGCAAAGTCGCAGCCAGTCCAAATTTTAAGTTTTGAGTAGCGCGCAGTATATCTTCAATTTCCAAGAGCCTGTTGTATTTCGCAACGCGGTCGCTCCGGCTGAGCGAACCGGTTTTGATCTGTCCTGCAGAGGTGGCGACAGCGAGATCAGCAATGGTCGTATCTTCTGTCTCACCGGAACGGTGCGAGATAATTGTCGCATACTTAGCTTTTTTAGCTAGCGCAATCGTTTGCAAGGTTTCTGTGAGCGTGCCAATTTGATTAGGCTTGATTAAGATCGCGTTGGCCACTTTCATTTTGATCCCTCGCTGTAGAAAAAGAGGATTGGTGACAAAAAGATCATCGCCGACCACTTGAATCGAGAGCTCTTCAGTGAGCTGCTTCCACCCTTCCCAGTCGTTTTGATCCAAAGGATCTTCGATGGAGTCGATCGGATATTCTTTGCAGAGTTTTTTCAGATAGGTCAGGTATTTCGTCAGAGGTCGGCCGAGATAGGTTTTCTTTTTTGCATCGTAATATTCCGAGGCAGCGCAATCGAGTGCAATCGAAATTTGTGATCCGGCTTTGTAGCCGGCTTTTTTGATGGCGAGCATCAGAAAATCAAGCGCTTGTTCGTGGGATTTTAAGCGCGGCGCGAAGCCGCCTTCGTCTCCGACAGAGACAACGTGTCCCTTTTCTTTGAGAAGGGTTTTCAAAACATGGAACACTTCTGCGCCCCATCGGACAGCTTCCCGAAAACTAGATGCCCCTTGTGGACGGATCATGAACTCCTGAAATTCCAAACTGTTATCAGCATGAGCGCCTCCATTAATTACATTCATGAGGGGAGTCGGAAGGAGGTGGGCTTTTTCTCCGCCGAGATATTGATACAACGGAAGTTTGCGTGCAGCGGCTCCGGCTTTTGCAACGGCAAGAGAAACACCTAAAAGGCTATTGGCTCCAAGTTTAGATTTATTCGGCGTGCCGTCGCAGTCAATCATCAGCTGATCAATGGTTTCTTGCTGCCACACATTTTGCCCTAT
>DASUCX010000012.1:0-28170 GCA_036275855.1 Rhabdochlamydiaceae bacterium | reverse complement strand
GAAAACTCCCGCGGTTTGAAGATCGTAAAGCTAGCTGTATTAACTTAATACAGCGCGCTTTACGATCTTCAAACCCCGGGGTTTTGACGCAATCCTATGGGCAAAAACTTTGTTAACAGGGTACTACCCTTGATCAGCTAGAGACTCGATGAGGAGATGAAGTTTATCGAGGGCCTTGCGGCGATGTGAGATCCGATTTTTCACACTCTCTTCGAGTTCAGAAAATGTTTTGCCGTATTCGTATTTGACGAAGAGGCTGTCATAGCCAAAACCTTTTCCACCTTTTTCTTCTGTGAGGATGGTTCCTTCGCAGACGCCGCGGACGCATTTTTTGAGTCCTTGTGGAGCGGCAATCGCAAGCCAGCATTCAAAATAGCCTTGGCGATGAGGCTCTTGGATCTCTTTCATTTCAGTTAGAAGTTTTTTCCGGTTATCGCGATCGGTAGCGTTTTCACCAGCGTAGCGGGCAGAATGGAGGCCCGGAGCCCCTTGCAGAGCGGGGACAACGAGCCCTGTATCATCGGCAATCGTCCAACGATTCAGTGTTTTTGCCGCATGCACGGCTTTTAAAGAGGCGTTCTCTTCAAGGGTCTTGCCAGTCTCTGGAAGCGGTGTGTAATGCGGGAAATCTAAAAGAGAGAGGACATCAAGGAATTTGTAAATTTTAAGCATGGCACGCAGTTCACGGATCTTGTGAACATTACCACTGGCGATGACTAACTGCACAAAAAACACTCCGTGTTACAACACTATTCAAGATAACTGCGAATGGTGGTAATTGTAAACTCTTCTCCTTGAAATTTGAATTTATCGCCGATTGAAAGCCCTTTCATCTCTTGCGCAAGCTTCGATTGGAACGATAAAATTCCAAGGTGGGGGTCGGCATCCCAAGGTCCGAGGAGTGTGTAGATGAGCGTTTTTCCATCTTTGTTTTTAAATTCGACGACGCATCCAATGCCGATTTCATCGGTCACGATGTCTGCTTTGGTAACGATGCGGGCGCGATTGACCTGATCCGAAAGCGCTTTGAGTTCCGATTGCAGCCGGTCTCTTTTTTCTAAGGCAGCTTTAAACTCAGCATTTTCCCTAAGGTCGCCATGCGAGCGTGCTGTTTCGATTTCTTTCGCATTTTGCACTGTTTCAACAGTTGCAATCTGCTGCATGCGCTCTTTGACTTTTTTGAAACCTGCTTCGGTTGTCCAAATAACATTGCTGTCGGAAAAAGTATCTTGCTTTTTTCTCGTTCCTGCAAGGGAGGGTTGAACAACTTCAGCTAAAGAATGGAGAATTTTTTGATCGTGGTCTGAAAGTGAGTGGCACTTTGAGGCCAAGAGTAAAAACTCTTGAAGGGTTTCCAAACTCGCGCCTTGCATGATTTCTCGGACGACGGAGAAACGGTTTTGCGTTAAGAGAGTGTTGATCTTTTTCACGAGCTCTCGATGTTCAGTCGATTGTTCAACATAGCTCAGAAGGATGAACAACGCCTCAAAGAACCGATTTTTTCCTTCTTTGTCCGAATAAGGAATTTCGCTTTGCATCATGATCTTTTGAAAATACCACACGAACACTTCCGGATAACGGGAAGGATGAACCCAAAGATCTTCGAGTTTTCGTTTCAAATCTTTTTCTGTTTCAGGCTGCGATAGCTCTCCAAAAATATAGTCGCGGAGAGGATTTTGATCGATAGTGAGCAGGAGATTTAGAAAGAGTTCTTTCCAATCAGACCGTATTTTACGGGCAACGATCAAGGCTCGTTTTTTGTAAGCGAGAATGTCAATCGATTGAACGAGCAGTTCTATCGATTTCGTGTTTTTCACAATCTCTTGGACTTGAGGATATTTTTTTTCATTCGACAAATCTTCTAAGAAAAAATGGAGCTCTAGCAGCTGTCCATCGGTGAGATCGGGCGTGTGCAGACTTTCCTGGAGCTTGTTTTGCAAGAAGACTCTAAAATCTGGATTTTTGAGCGTCTCTGGGAAATCTCTCATGAAAGAATAGATGAGTTGAATGAAATGGCCGATCTCGGGCTTTGTTTCTAATAATTTGCGAAGCCTCTCTTCATGAGAAATTTCAGTCAGCCTGAGCACAAACGGCTGCCGCAAATCTTCGGGAGCTTCAATCATGGTGTCTTTTTTGATCTTAGTTCGAGTATTCTGCCACCACTTTGCCCAATCTTCTTCGGGGATCACCAGCTCGCAGAGTTCGTCTTTAATTTCTGCTGCTGTCTTAGGTCCGAGATCGCGCAGAAGAACACGGATCACGTCAACAGGAGTTTCTTTAGCATTTTTTTCTAACAGATCTGCGTTTCCGAAGCGGAGAGCTAAAAAATGGTCGTCAGGGATAGGAAGGAGTGTATTGAACGCATTGGCAAACGAAATATCTTTTTTCCCCGGAACATATTCGAATTCAACGCTAAGCTGCTCGCGGATCATGGAGACGTCCATGATTTCTCCAACGCCCCAACCGCCGGTATGGAAAACGAATTTGCCTTTCGCCATGTGATTGAGAAGTTCAAAATTGCTGACAGCGCCTTGGAATTTTTCTTTTCCTCGGAGGCCAATGAGACGGATTTTCTCCACGAATCCTTTGTCATTACCATACCTGTTTTGGAGATAATTCATGACCATTTGACGGAGTTGTTCATGATTAGTCGTTTCGATATCGATGATAAGCTTAAATATTTCGTGTTTCTGGGGACTTTCAGGGAGCATTTCCCAGAGAGGGAGGATTTTTTCGACATATTTGCCAAAATGTTCTGCGAATTCGCAGGCTTTGACATTGACAAGGATTGTTTTTAATTCAAGGGGGTCTACTTCATCACTGACGCAGTATTCCTCCCATAAACGCACATATCCCGGATAGCTATGATTGGAAATTTGCGTTTGGAAATCCTTTAAATAGCTCATTTGAAATCCTTCTATAGGCATACAACATCTAGTTAAATACCTGGGAGTATAAGGTTCTTTACATTTCTCTTCAATAGAACAAGATGCATTTGTAGGAGCAAAGTTGTAATGTCACTCTCCAGCAAAGTTAAAATGTCCCCTTTTGAACCAAGATTTGTTAAGAACCTGTTTCCTCAGGACTTTTACAACAATGGTATCTAACGACAGCCAAACATCCAAGTGCCAAGAATATCCCACCCACAACATAGATAACGGTCATTGCTGTTCGGTCCCCCATAGACGCATCGATCACCGCGGCTCCCCCAAGCATGGCGACTCCAACTCCAGCACAACAAAAAACTTGAAAAATTGTTATCATAAGGGCGTTATAATTTCTGGCAGCATTTCCTCCGCTTACCGAGAATGCTCCGCTTGCCGAAGAAGCAGTCTTGAACATCAGAGGTGCCTTGATAGGGTCTGCAGGTGCATAGATTTCTGGACAACAGCAACGAGCAGCAAACTCGTAACACACAGAACAACATTTAGCAACCATCACTCTATCTCCTTGATTTTTCAACAAAACTCATGAATTAAAAAAACTCAATGCCGGATGTTAAAGCACGAGACAAAAGGGTGTCAATTCAAAAAAATTGCATGAACAAGATGCAGGAGTTGAAATAAATGTTAAGACAGCTCACTCTCTGTGCCTAATTATGTTTTTCCTATTGTTTTTTCTCGTCATTGGAGCTTTGCTAAGTGCTGAGCAAGACAGCTCGATGCTATTTCGCGATTTAGCTTTGGTCGAAGAAATCGACAAAAATATCGAGGACGAGCTTCCATTTTTCTACAACTCTTCCATGATGGGCGGTTATTTCAATATGCCATCGGCAAGAGTGGCTCACGATGGGACAATTGGGCTAGGCGCAGCTAGGGTTCACCCCTATAATATCTATGGACTCAACTTTCAATATTTTGATAGGGTCGAGCTTGCTCTTAACTACCGGGTTTACACAGGAAGGCTAGACCCTGTTTTGGGCTGTTTTGGCTTCGGAGATGAAGCAGAACGGATCGCGAATTTTAAGTTTGTCTTTAATCTTCCTAGCGATGGGTTGGCAGACTTTCCGACCTTTGCCATTGGAGCTGAAGATTTTATAGGAACCCAGAGGTTTAACTCCGAATACATTGTGATGACCAAAGATTGGAACAAAGGCAACATTGAAGCAACGCTCGGATGGGGTAGAAAACGGATTAAAGGGTTTTTTGGAGGTGTCGTCTGGACTCCATGGCGTAAAACTGGCTATCCCTTACTCAAAAATCTCTCTTTTTTGGCCGAATATGATGCAACCGATTATGCAAATCACATCCATGAGCATCCTAAAGGACGTAACGTCAGTAGCCATATCAATGCCGGTGTCAGTTACGTTCTGGCAGAGACTTTGCAGCTCAGTCTAAGTTCGTTACGTGGGTGTGCCTTATCGGCAATGGGATCGCTTCGCTATCCACTCGGTTCAAGCAAAGGGTTTTTTACTAAAACTCACGAACCTGTCCTCTACAAATCCCCCGTGGATACGGAACCTTTAGGGCTTGTCAGGCCCGATCGAGACTTCGTCAACGAGCTTGGTTTTACATTGGGTCAGCAAGGTCTCGATCTTTATCGGGTTTACCTTTCTTCTCAGGGAGAGCTTTGGGTCAAGATCATCAACAATATGTATCGAGAAGAGCATATTGTTCGCGAAAGGCTCCAAAGAGTCTTAGCTGCCATCACCCCGTCCAATATTAAAAAAGTCGTTGTGGTTGTTGAAGCCGATGGAGTGCTTAGTCAAGGATACACCTTCCGAACCGAAGATCTATACCGTTACCGGCAAAACCAAGTCACCGCTTTTGAGCTGGAGACGCTCTCGCCAATGACAAATCCTCCACCCCGGCCTGAAGACAGCACTCGGCTGTTTCGCCGGAAAAAAGAGGTTTGGTTATTCACCTTATGCCCGCGTCTTCAAACTTTTTTCGGAAGTTCAACGGGAAAATTCAAATACAATTTAAGTCTTGTAGCAACGCCCGAAGGATATCTTTTCGATGACATCTATTATGAAACACAGTTTAGCTACGCGATTTCTTCGAGTTTTCAAAAGTTAAGTTCGACAGATCGCCTTAATCCCTCCCAACTTCCGAACGTCCGGACCGACACGATTAAATATTTTCAAACGAATACGGTTTCTTTCGAAATGGCTTATTTGCAAAAAAGCTGGAATATCAAAAACTCCGGCTGTTTTTTTCGTTTAGCCGGGGGCTATTTTGAACCTGCCTATGGAGGGGAAGCCGCAGAACTTCTCTATTATCCTGTCGGATCGAATTGGGCAATCGGCGCAGAACAAGCCACAGTATGGAAACGGCACTATCAAGGTCTTCGTTTTACCAATAAAATCCGTCGTTTGCACGGACACCATGCGCACTATGAACCTTTCCTTGGCGTTCAATACTTTGCCGATTTGTATTATACCCTTAGACCGTGGAATCTCGACTTCAAAGTGAAAGTCGGACAATTTTTAGCCAAAGACCGCGGCGTCCGCTTTGAAATGAGCCGCTGGTTTGCCAGCGGTCTAAAAGTTGCTCTATGGTACACGATCACCAATGGCCACGACCACGTCAATCATAAGACATATTACGATAAAGGATTTGCCATTATGCTTCCGCTTGATTTTTTTCTGACCCGCAGTAGCCGTACCTATATCGGCTATGCGATGTCGGCATGGCTCCGCGATGTGGGCGCCTCTGCGGATAATGGCAAAGGGCTCTATCAGACGGTCCGCTTAGAACGGCTTCAACTCAAGTAGGGATAAGACTTTTGGTACAGCATAGGAGAAAATGAAATCGGCTCCTGCACGTTTAATGCTCAGCAGGGCTTCGTGGAATACTTTGGGTCCATCGAGCCATCCATTGGCATGCGCTGCCATGACCATGGCGTACTCGCCGCTTACATGATAGGCGCAGAGCGGAAGGTGAACTTTTTCTTTGATTTTCGTGATGACATCCAAGTAGTAGAGTGCTGGTTTGACTAATAAAATATCTGCACCTTGCTCTGCATCAAGGATGGCTTGACGGACTGCTTCACGGGAATTAGCTGGGTTCATCTGATATGTTTTTTTATCTCCGAATTTCAACGTCGATCCGACGGCTTCTCTGAATGGCCCATACAAACTGGAAGCGTACTTAGCTGTATACGACAAAATTCCCACTTCTTGCAGTCCAGAGAGATCGAGCTGCCGGCGGATTGCTCCAATTCTTCCGTCCATCATATCGCTCGGTGCCACAATATCGGCTCCGGCCGCTCCAAAGAGACACGCCATCTTGCAGAGAATCTCGACGGTGGGGTCATTCATCACGTAGCCTCGGTGGTCGACAACGCCATCATGACCATGGGACGTAAAAGGATCGAGTGCAATATCGGTAATTAAACAGAGCGAAGGGATTTCTCGTTTTAAAGTTTGTAATACTCTGACAATCAATCCATTTTCGTGTAAAGCGGCTGTACCTTGCTCGTCTTTGAGCTTCGGGTCGATCACCGGAAAAAGCGCAATCGAGGGGATTCCTTGTCGGTGCAGCTTTTCAGCCTCTTTTAAAATTAAGTCGAGCGAAAGGCGCATCACTCCGGGAAGGCTTTTGATTTCTTCTTGCTTCTGCTCGTCTTCGATCACAAAAAACGGCATCACGAGATCCGCAGGCCTTAAGACATTTTCTTCGACAAGATTGCGGATGGCAGATGTCTTTCGATTTCTTCGGGGCCTTGCAAGCAGCATAGAGTCTCCTTTTTTGAGGACATATTGATATTTTTAAAGATTGATCACAAGTTCCGGGTGGAATAATTAAGACCCTATCCTGAGATTCTTAATGTAGCTTTTTTAGGCAGTTCTCAACATCTAATGCTGATGGTTTAAAAATCTTCAAATGCCTCCATGAACCCATCCTCTACAAGCATTAGATGTTTAGGACTACCGAAAAACATGATATTGACAATTGACAAAAATCCTTAACCACCTCTATATATTCGTCCCATCTTAACAAGGAGATCTTATGGCTGCGACATTTAGCACTCAAATCACAGGCGCCCAAAAAACAGTTGCGGAACTCGAAGCTCTATTTTCATGTTCTCTTACACTCGATACACTGGAAGATCCTGTTTCTGGTAAATGCGGCCACACTTTTGAAAGGAAAAAAAATTGAGCTTTGGCTGCAGAGCAAGAACACTTGCCCACTTTGCCGTGAACGCATTACCATAGGAGATCTTGCCCCAAATCGGATGGTTAAACAAGCCATAGGTATTTTAAAACAAAGAGGCCGGGCCACGGATGGAAACGTCGCTGTTGCTAACGAAACAGAGCGTCAAATCGTATCAAAGGCAGAAGAACGACTTCGCTCTCAAACATTTGCAAAAAAATCTGCTGATAGCGTTGAAAAAACATTAAATTATTTAAGCTCTCTTTGCTAAACCCTAAGAAGTAGACTTTATGACTACTGTAACATCTTATGGAATAGATCGATGGAATGTGAATGGGAAACAAATTACACTCTTTTATCAAGATGATGAAACAAGTACAAAATTAAAATATAGAATAGAAGATGGGCAGTCAAGCCCTGTAGAAATCCATCCCCACTTATATTCTACTGTCGACAGAATTTATGATATCGTTCCCTGGTTCCATGATGTCATTCAGGCCAATCTCCAGCACAGCATTGAGCCGTCTTCCTTTGTTCCCATTGTTGAATCTGGTGCCTGGACAAAACGACTGGAGCAATATGTCCCCATAGGGCACTTGAAAGTCGCCTTATTTGGGCATGGAGATTCTAGCACCAAAACCCTTCATGAAGCGCATTGGGGAATCTTTAATGCACAAGATAACTCGACAAAAACAGTCGTGGTTCAAAAAATAGAAGGAGATCTTAAAGAATGCCTTGTCAATGTCCTTTTCAATCGTTACCACGTTTCCTTTTATAAAGATCATCGGATTGAAGTTTCTCTCGATTCAGATGATCAAGTGCAGTCCTTAGCCTTAACTATCTTAAGCCGACCTTGTAGCGCCTTCGATAAAAATGTTCATCTGGATGAAAATCATTGGGCTGTCACTTTGATCAGCACAAAACAAGATTTTACACAGGAGTTGATCCATGCTGGTCATGCCCTGATTGCATGCGAAGGAGTAAAAGAAGGCTGTAAATTTATAGAATATGCCCATGTTACAAAAAAGCCAGAGAAGGGAGACACAAACAAATCGTTGAGTGGGGCTCGGGTAGAAGTACTAAAAGAATTGTTCTCTATAGAACGCAACGGCCCCACCTGGAGAAGACCTAGATCTGCCGTTGAAAACATACTGGTTCTCGCACAAAAAGCACAGCAAGATCGTCAGATAATACCCTTTGCTATTGGGAAAAATATTTATAAAATAGCTTTTCCTATTGCAAGCATTTGTCTTGTGGCTGCGGCAATTTTTGCTGCACGCTATGACTATCGAACGTTCTTAGCTTTCCACTCAGCTTTTTATATTAAAGACTCTCTAATGTCCTATATGTTGCATCGTATTATATCAATGTCGCAAACAGCTCGTTCTTTTTTTTGGTCACTCGGATTTACTGTTCGTCATGATGGGAGTGCGAATTCTGGGCTTGGGAGACCTTTAAGAAAAGCCGCCATTTCTCTTGTGACTGCGTCTTTGGTTGGAGCTAGCGCGTATGTTTCTAAAAAACTTTCAGATCGTTCTGATTGTTTAAGCTGGGCGGTTGAGCAGCTATCGAAAGCGGGGGTACCTATTCAACTTCCTTTGTCTATCATAACTCCCAATGGTGCTATCGAGCATCTGAATAAGCATTCAAAAAATATAGTTTTAAAGGATTCTTGACCTCGAATAAGAACCGTTTGCTTAAACTATAGAGGACACTATGACCACCATACAGAGCCTTAAAACTTTTCTAACAGCGCCAGCCTCCGAATGTAAGTTTTCACAATTAAAGACAGCGCTTCGTGCCCCAAATATTCGTCCAGACATCACTTTTTGGGGTCAGCGAGTCATTACTGCCGAAGGAGAAGAGGGCTCTGTATCTTTACAAGCATTGGCTGATAAAGTTGTTTCGATTATTCGTGCCCGCTGCTTATCATCAAACGACTGGCCGTCTAATATGACTCCTGACAAAATAGAGGCAAAAATCGTTATAGATCATTTAGATCGTTATTATTCTCAGACTGATACTTTGATTGCCCATATTAAAAATTATTTCACATGGATTCTAGCCAAAATACGAGATCAGGGAAACACTGCTGTGCGAGTTCATGCGGATATCGAATATCTTCAACATTGTGGCTTCAAAATTGGATATAAAATCCCTCATTGGTCCTGGTTCTGGGGTCATGACTACATTCCTGGATGGCCTGTGGACAATAATAGCACTGAGGAACTCGAATTCCTGCTGACATGTCCTTTTACTCTCGATACACTGGAAGATCCTGTTTCTGGTAAATGCGGCCACACTTTTGAAAGGAAAAAAATTGAGCTTTGGCTGCAAAGCGCGAAGACTTGCCCACTTTGCCGTGAACGCATTACCATAGGAGATCTTGCCCCAAATCGGATGGTTAAACAAGCCATAGATATTTTAAAACAAAGAGGCCGGGCCACGGATGGAAACATTGCTGTTGCTGACGAAACAGAGCGTCAAATCGTATCAAAGGCAGAAGAACGACTTCGCTCTCAAACATGTGCAAAAAAATCTGCTAACATGGCAAGTTATAATCACATAAGAAGTACATAATCATACCAACATGATTAAAAAGCTTCTTTGAAAATGACAATGTTTCTCCAGCCTCTTTCTCAACAGGTCTGTGTTGCAAAAAGGGGATTATTTCATAGTACACACTGAACTCGTAAATGCTTTTTTGCTTGAATGGCCGAGGTAGATTGTGACACTCTACTTCTAAGAGACTGTTAGCTGATTTAGGTTTCGTCGCTTTTTTGAGAATTTTTGCCAAATTTTCGTCTCCTTTGTTGGGGGTAATATACGAAAGTTGATATAACCCCCAACAAAGGAGACGAAAATTTGCTCAAAAAGTCCAAAAAATCGACAGAAACTAAATCCGTTAACAGTCTCTAATTGAAAAGGAAGCCACCATGATCGAAAATTACGAAGAGTTTACAGAAAGTCAACTTAAAATTCTAAACCGCTACGTCACACATACGACAAGTAATGTTTTTGCTCTCCGTAATCTGCCTGAAGTCATCAAAGGAGCTTTGTTTTCTCGCTATTCCCGTTCTATTTTAGGTCTGCGTTCTTTACTCCTCAAAGAGTTTATCCTGAATGAAGAGACGGCGTTTGCTAATATCGCGGGCCACTCAACTGGAGAAGTAGAAGAAACACAAGAAGTCGAAAACCAAATCGTTGCGATCCGAAAAGCTCAAAATTTCTATGACAGAATTCTCGATGGATATGGGGATGATTCGATCGGTGAGCTCGGCGGTGCTCACCTCGCATTGGAAAATATCTCGATGCTCGCTGCCAAGGTGATCGAAGACTGCCGGATTGGCGGATCCCCGCTCGAAAAATCGACACGGTATATTTATTTCGATCAGAAGTTTCAAGGAGAATACCTCTTTTACAGAGAGCCTGTTCTCATGACGTCTGCCTATCGCGATCTCTATGTCTCAACGTGTAACTCTCTCTACGATACCTATTCCCGTTTAATTCCTGGAGTCACTGAAGTCATTGAGAAAAAATTCCCTAAAGATCCTGCGATTTCGAGTGTCGCTTACACGGCAGCTCTCCGAGCAAAAGTGCTCGACTGCCTCCGCGGGCTTTTGCCTGCAAGCGCTCTCACCAATATGGGTGTCTATGGCAACGGCCGTTTTTTTGAGACGATGATCCAGAAACTCAACAGCGGTAATACCGCTGAGCTCGAAGACATTGGTAAAAAAGCCTACCAAGAGCTCAATAAAGTTGTTCCTTCATTTATCCGGCGCGCAGAACCTAGCCATAAACATCAAAAATCGTTCTGCGTTTTCAACGAACAAGTCGAATCCGATCTTAAAGCACTGTCATTGCAGCATGACCCTTTTCTAGACAAGATGGATGCGCCGGGCGTTAAGCTCATCTGCTATGATCCTGACAGTCCTTACCGTGTTGCGGCAGCTCTTCTTTTCCATCACACCGATGTTGGATTGTTAGAGCTCCAAGAATATTGCAGAAAACTTCCCGATGATGAATTGACACGTATTCTTGAAGCGGCGTGCCAATCCCGAGAAAACCGCCGTCATAAATCTCCCCGAGCACTCGAACATGCGACATTCACTTTTGAAATGCTCGCCGACTTTGGGATTTACAGAGATCTACAGCGCCACCGCATGTTGACACAAGAGCGCCAGCTTCTCACATGTAATTTTGGATATTATATTCCTGAAGAACTCCAGAACACATCGATGGAAGCTGAATATATCGCTGCCATGGACCTAGCAAAAAAAGCGTACGATGTCATTGTTAAAGAGCTTCCTAAAGAGGCGCAATACATTGTCCCCATGGCTTACAACATCCATTGGTATTTCCATGTCAACCTTCGTTCGCTCCAATGGCTATGCGAACTCCGTTCATCCCCAGCTGGTCATCCAGGCTACCGGCATATGGCTCAAGAAATGGCAAAACAAGTTTCGTCAGTCCTTCCTTCGTTTGAGAGATTCTTCAAATTTGTCGACTATGAAGGGTATATGCTCGGAAGGCTTGGACAAGAGATCCGTTCCGACCAGAAAAAAATGCAACTTAACGCAGAAAAATTGTGAAAACGACAGGCACGTTTTTTGGTGGCATCTTACTCATTGCTGGCAGTTGCATCGGCGCAGGTATGCTTGCGCTCCCGATCATGACAGGGCTTTCAGGATTCTTTCCCTCGTTAGTCATGTTTTTGCTTGCATGGGGATTTATGACTATCACAGGACTTCTGATGGTCGAAGTCAACAGCTCGTTTGTAACAAGAGTTAATATCGGATCGATGGCAGAACGCGCCTTTGGAAAATTCGGCCGGATTCTCAGCTGGGTGCTTTATCTTTTTCTTTTTTATTCACTGCTAGTAGCGTATATTTCAGGCAGCGGCTCGCTCAGCTCGACTTATTTTCTTACAATCTTCTCCTGGCATGTTCCCAAATGGGTCGGAGCTTTTTTTTTCACCGCGATCTTCGGATTCCTCGCTTACCAAGGCACACGGACAGTGGATCATTGGAACCGTTTTTTCATGTTCGGAAAGATTTTTACCTATCTTGGAATGATTGTTCTAGGATTCAAACATATCATTCCTGATTTTTTGCTCAGATCCCAACCTTCCCTTGCGTTTTTCTCGCTTCCGGTTCTGGTGATTGCGTTCGGGTACCACAATATGGTCCCCACTCTCATGAACTATATGAACAATGATGCGAAAAAAGTTCGCCAGATCATTCTTGGCGGAAGCCTTTTTGCGCTCATCATTTACATCGTCTGGGAAATCGTTGTACTTGGCATCGTTCCTGCCAATGGGAAATGGGGACTTATTGAAAGTATGAAGCAAGGCCGCCAAGCTTCCGACGCGGTTGCAGGCATCTTAGGAAATTCCTGGGTCAGCAATTTTGCAGAAGGGCTTGCCTTCTTTGCGCTGCTTAGCTCTTTTCTCGCTCAAACGCTGGCGCTGACGCATTTCCTTGCCGATGCCTTCAAAGTCAAAGGAGAAAAACACGAAAGTGTTCCGATGTGCTTGCTTGCGCTGGCTCCTCCGCTCATTTTTGCTTTCATTTATCCTAATCTCTTTCTCAAAGCACTCAACTTCGCCGGAGGGATTTGCGCGGTAATCCTTTTTGGAATCCTACCTGCTTTAATGGCATGGAAAAACCGTTACATCCAAAATCATCAGGCTGTGTATCAAGTGTTTGGCGGAAAAAAAATTTTAATGGCCATCATCATATTCGGATTTTGCATCTTCCTTTTTCAAGCTGCCATGATGATCATGGATTTTATTCACTAATGTTTAAACTCACGACGCCGTTTACTCCTAAAGGCGATCAGCCCCAAGCGATTCAAAAACTTGTCGAAGGCCTCAATAGGCCACGCAAGTCTCAAGTGTTGCTGGGCATCACGGGTTCGGGTAAAACCTTTACGATGGCCAACATTATTGCAGAGGTTCAGCGACCGACGCTGGTGCTTGCGCACAATAAAACTCTAGCTGCTCAGCTTTACCAAGAGTTCAAAGCCTTTTTTCCCGAAAATGCCGTCGAATATTTTGTCTCGTATTACGACTACTACCAGCCCGAAGCCTACATTGCCCGTACCGACACGTACATCGAAAAGGACATGGCGATCAACGACCAGATCGACCGGATGCGTCTTTCTGCGACACGTTCATTGATTGAACGGCGCGATGTCATCATTGTTGCATCGGTTTCTTGCATCTACGGCCTGGGAACCCCAGAATTTTACAGCCAGATGCAACTCATCTTAAAAACCGGAGAGACACGCCGGCGCGATGAAGTGCTTCTCCACTTAGTTCAAATGCATTACACCCGCAGCGACTACGAGTTAGTCCGTAAAACCTTTCGTGTCCGCGGCGATGTGTTAGAAGTGATGCCTGCCTACGAAGAAGAAATCGCCTACCGAGTAGAATTTTTCGGTGATGAGATCGAACGCATCAGCCTCATCGATCCGCTCACCGGACGCGTCAAAGATCGAAAGCAGCAGATCTCGATCTTTCCAGGGTCGCACCACGTCACTCCAGCAGATGTCCGGTGGAAAGCGATCAGCACGATTCGAGAAGAACTCAAAGAAAGAGCCGAATTTTTTGAAAAAGAAAAGAAATATATCGAACACCAGCGGATCAACGAACGAACCAAACAAGATTTAGAAATGCTGCGCGAAATGGGAACATGCAAAGGGATTGAAAACTATTCTCGTCATTTCTCCGGACGCTCTGCGGGCGACCCTCCTCCTTGCCTTCTTGATTATTTTCCTACTGACTATCTCCTTTTTGTCGACGAGTCGCATCAAACGCTTCCGCAAATCCACGCGATGTATAACGGCGACCGTTCTAGAAAAAACGCCCTTGTTGAATTTGGATTCCGACTCCCTTCTGCATACGACAACCGTCCGCTAAAATTTGAAGAATTCTATCAACGGATCCATCAAGTAATCTACGTCTCTGCAACGCCATCGCCGTGGGAAGTGCAAGAAGCTGGCGGAGAAATTGTTCAGCAGATCATCCGTCCTACAGGACTTCTTGATCCTCAAATTGAAGTTCGCCCGGCTATTACCCAAGTCGACGACGCACTCGAAGAAATCCGGAAAGCGACTGAAAAAGGCGGGCGCGTTCTTGTCACTACGCTGACGAAAAAACTTGCGGAAGATCTTACCAAATATCTCACTGACATCGGCGTAAAAGCTCGCTATCTTCACTCGGATATTGAAACCCTTGAACGAGTCCAGATCATCAACGAACTCCGCCGCGGCGTAATCGATGTTCTTGTTGGCATTAATCTTCTCCGAGAAGGCCTCGACATTCCGGAAGTTTCCCTAGTCGCCATTCTCGATGCTGACAAAGAAGGATTTCTCCGCAGCGAAACTGCGCTGATTCAAACCTGCGGCCGCGCTGCCCGTAATGTCGAAGGCCGCGTTGTGATGTATGCCGACAAGACAACTAAATCAATTGAAAAAACGCTCCTCATCACCCGCGAGCGGCGCGCCATCCAAGAAGCCTACAACAAAGCCCACGGCATCATTCCGCATACTGTGAAGAGACAAATCATCGAAGATCTTGCTGAGACATTTGGCGAAGTTGTTCAAACGCTCAAAGAAGAAGGAGAGAATGTTCCTCCCCATCTCACGCGCGAAGAGATCACCGCTAAGATCGAAGAATATGAAGCGGAGATGAAGCTCGCAGCTAAAGAGCTCCGTTTTGAAGACGCCACCCATTTCCGCGATCTTCTCCGCCACTACCAAGAGCTGCTTCTAATCGATTAAGTTTGACACTCACAAATAACTTCGGTAAGTTTTTTCATATGAGAATGAAAACATTCTTTTCAGCTGCCGTCCTTCACACTGCATTTTTATTTCCGTATTCAGGCACCTGGAATATAGCAGCTCCCTCTCCCTTCAATTGGTCGGTTGCGGCCAATTGGACGCCTGCCGGCGGCCCTCCACAAGCGGCAGGAGACTCTGCAGCTTTTCCCAATGGGGCTGGCGCACTCACGGTGACCGTCGATATGCCATTCATTGTTGGGACACTTGCGTTCACGAATACAACGAATACCTATAATCTCACAGGTACACCGACAAATACATTGAACTTGCAAGGGAGTAGCGGAGCGGCCTCTATTACGAATAACACCGCCACGGTTGTCAATACCATTTCTGCCGGCATGGTTCTCACCAATCCATTGACCATTACACAAGGCTCAGCCCAAAATTTTGTCATCAGCGGCGTCATGAGCGGCCCCAGCTCTCTTACCCTTGCAGGAACAGGAGTCACCGTCCTTAGTGGGGTTAATACGTATAGTGGCGGAACCAATGTGCCTGCAGCCACACAATTGAGTCTAGGAGCTGCAACGACCATTCCTCCCTCAGGAACATTAACCATCTCCGGAGGAACAGTCACCTGTACTGCCGCGGGCGCTCTTAACCCGGCAGGCGCTGTCAATCTCTCCAGTGGAACGCTCAACATCAATAACTTGGCCCAAGCGATAGGACAACTCTCCGGAGCCGGCGGGACCATCACCTTAGGATCAGCCACGCTGACTTCCAACGCGACGACGACGTCGACTTATTCCGGCACCATCAGCGGAACCGGCGGATTTACCCTGAGTGGATCTGGGGGAACATTTTCATTTACCGCCACACCCGGCTACACCGGTATGACAACCGTGAGTGGCAGCACTTTGCTCTTAGCTCCCAGCGCACCTCTTCCTTCCGCTGGAAATCTAACTGTCAGCATGTCCGGTATCTTTAACATGAATAACATCAATCAGACCGTAGCAACGCTTTCCGGAACAGGGTCGGGAAGTATCCTACTCGGCTCTGGCACCCTAATATCGTCTGTGGCAGCCCCATCGACATCGAGTTTTTCAGGGACTATCTCCGGATCTGGAGGCTTCACATTATCTGCGACCGGCGGAGCAACCAATACGCTCACTCTATTAGGAAATAGTAGTTACACTGGGCCTACAACAATCAATTCTTTGACAACTTTGAAACTCGGCATTAACAATGCCCTTTCTTCTTTATCACCCGTGACAATCTCTGGCGGAACTCTCGACATGACTCCTGCTGCTTCCACGGTTCAAGCGATCGGACCTCTGACATCCGGTAATGCTTTGAGCGTTGTCCATCTGGGCGCAACACAGCTTACAATCACTGAAACCTCATCTACCTCTTTTGTGGGAACCATCGACGGATCAGGCTCGCTTATAATGGCAGGACCACAGACTTTAACGCTGGGTACCACTGGAGGAGCTACCTACACCGGAGGCACGTTTGTCATCGGAGGCACGCTGCTCATGGGAAATCCCGGCACTCTTCCAACAGCCGGCAATTTAACAGTCTCCTCTCCAGGCACACTGAATATGAACAATTTTGCTCAAACAGTCGGAGCTCTCTCTGGAAATGGGAATATTCTGACAGGAGGTGCTGCAGGAATTTTGACAGTGCTGGTTCCTTCGGGACAATCTTCGACATTCTCCGGGGTGATCAGCCAAGGCGGATCTCTTGTGGTGGGAAATGGCTCTCCTCTTGGCACTTTAATTTTAACCGGTCCTAACACCTATAGCAACGGGACAACCGTCCAGACCAATGCCACCCTCCAAGGAAATTCAACGAGCCTTCAAAGAGCTATTAGCAATAGCGGCAACTTAATTTTTAATCAAACTTTCTCAGGAACCTATTCCGGACCGCTGACTGGAGCCGGAACTCTAACCGTTACTGGCGGCGGCAATTTAACCCTCACAGGATCTCCCACACAAGGCAGCACCATCGTCAGCGCAGGCCAATTATCGCTCGGTTCGGGTACGACTCTCACCTCTCCCGTCACAGTTAACTCAGGCGCAACTTTAGCTTCCCCGGCATCTTCTACCATTGTTGGAAATGTGAATGTCAGCGGAACAACCCAGCTTGGACTAGGCACGCTAAGTGTCACAGGCACCTATACTCAGTCTACCGGTTCAACATATGGAGTAGAACTCAGCGCAAGCCCCGGAAACAGCAGCTTGCTTGCTGCGTCAGGCCCTGTCACATTGAGCGGATCTCCCAGCCTCGATATCGGTTTTAACCCGGGAGCGTTTAGCGCCGTTCAAACATATACGATTATGACGTCTCCTTCTATTTCAGGAACATTTGCTCCGCCTGTTTTGGAAAATCCTTTTTTTCAAGCCACTGTTGTACAGACACCAACAATGGTCCAAGTTCTTCTTAAGATAGCTCCTTTTTCCAATGTCATTACCGGAGGAAATGCCGGAGCCATTGCCAAATGCATCAATCTTGAAGCCTTTCCTCAAGAAACCGAGATTCTTCCCATCATCGATACGCTGATCTTTCTTCCCATTAAAGAGGTCAAGAAAGCCCTCGATGTTATACAACCTTCTCAACTAAAGGCCTTAGGCCTCACAGAAGAAAACAACCTCGTTGTCATCCGTTCTTCGATATCCCAACACGTCGATGATTTCTATAAGACCGATTGTAATAAAGCCATGGCAGAGCTCTACAACTGGAGCACCTGGGGTAACTTCAGCGGAGACTTTTTAAGACAAGAAGGGCAATCAGAAAATATCGGATATTCAGCAAATACTGCCGGCCTTACCGCCGGCATTGACGGCGCTGTCGGCAGGAATATGTTTCTCGGTGCAGCGACAGCCTATGATTATTCTTGGCTCGATTGGAGCAATTCTCGGGGCCACGGATCGATTAGCAGCGTCTATCTCGGGCCGTATTACACGTGGTTCAATCATCGTGTCTACACCAATGCTTCTCTCCTCGGAACTTTCAATACTTACAAAGCTTCCCGGCACATCGACATTCCCGGTTTCGATATGCATGCCAGAAACCATCACCATGGCGGTGGACTCATTGGACACTTTGATCTTGGTGTCATGTTGTATCCTTCAGGAGGCATGACAGTGTCGCCTCTAGCTGGCGTCGATTATATCCACCTTTGGGAAAGAGGGTATACAGAACAAGGCGCACCAGGTCTGAATATGAAGATCTCACCTACCCACGCTGCCCTTTTCCGCACAGAGCTTGGCTTAGAGATCGCCAAATGCGCAGTCCTCATTCATAACAAATGGACCCACGATCTTAAACTCTCCTGGATCCATCAATTTCCGCTCAAAGGCTCACATCTCAAAGCTCAATTTGCCGACGTCAACTGCACTTACAGAGTCAAAGGCCTCGTGCCCAACCAAGACTATCTTGACATCGCGACCGGCCTCACCGGCCTCTTTATGAAAGATCGGCTCTCTGCAGCCCTCCGCTATGAAGGTAAGTTCGGAGACGGCATCCGCGACAATACCGCCTATGCCCAAATCACCTACCGGTTTTAACTTTGCTTCCTTATTAGCGTTGTAAAACCATTGTTATTCAAGCGGCGATCTTTCAATGCCCATTCCGGATGTCTTTCCAAGAAATCGACCACTGCCGGCCATAGACCCCGTTTTTCCCGATCAACATAGGCGGGGTATTCGGAGCGGTTTCCATGATAAGTGTCATCATCTTGGTTTCCCCAAGGACCGCTGGTATCATGCAGAGTGATGTATTTCCTTGCCTTCGGTGCGAACTTCTCCAGCTCAACAGTCAATTGACAATACGTATGCAGTGTATCGATAAAGTGTATTAGTTAAGACTTTATCTGACACTTTTGATAGGATAGTACACTAAAAAAATGACATTGCTCAAAGAAGGCAATGTCTCTAAAATCAAAGGTGTTAAAACATGAGTGCAGAGCAAAAAGTGATTAAAAATAAGTTAGGTCTTCTTAAGTTAGCAGAAGCTTTAGGCAATGTTTCCCAAGCTTGCAAGTATTTTGGTTATTCTAGAGATAGTTTCTATCGTTTTAAGGAACTACACGAGACTGGAGGAGAACAAGCTCTCCAGGAAATCAACCGTCAAAAGCCGTGTTTAAAGAATCGAGTAGAAAAGCATGTAGAAGACGCGATTGTAGGTATGGCTTTCCAGCAACCAGCCTATGGCCAACATCGCGTGTCTAACGAACTTAAAAAGCAGAGTATTTTTATTTCTCCAGGCGGCGTCCGTTCTGTCTGGCAGCGATATAATCTTGAAACTTTTAGCAAGAGACTTAGAGCTCTTGAAGCCAAAATGGCGCAGGAAAAGCTTATTTTAACAGAAAGTCAGTTGGTGGCTTTAGAAAGATCTAAGAATGAGAAAGAAGCTCATGGAGAAATCGAGACAGAACATCCTGGTTATTTACTAGCACAAGACACTTACTATGTAGGGACAATTAAGGGAGTAGGTCGAATTTATCAACAAACAGCAATAGATACTTACTCAAAGGTTGCCTTCGCAAAACTTTATGATCGTAAAAATGCAATAACAGCTGCGGATATGCTTAATGACAAGGTCATTCCTTGGTTCGAGGAACAAGAAGTAAAAATCCTTCGAGTACTTACAGACCGAGGAACAGAATACTGTGGATGTAGAGATTATCATGAGTATGAGCTGTATCTGACAGTGGAAGAGATCGAGCATAGCCGTACAAAAGCGTACCATCCTCAGACCAATGGAATCTGTGAGAGATTCAATCAAACGATCCAAAATGAGTTTTATAGGGTGACATTTAGGAAGAAAATCTACAACTCGATGGAGGAGTTGCAGATAGATTTGGATAACTGGATACAAGAATACAATGAGCAACGTACCCATACGGGTAAATACTGTTATGGGAAGACGCCAATGCAGACATTTATTGACTCAAAACCAATAGCACAGAGTAAAATGTTGGACAAGTTACATCTGACAACTACAAATGTTGAAGGATAAGTTAGATGTGTCAGGTGAAGTAGTGACTAGGACACATATCAACGGACTCGACTTCCGCGTCCAAGTCATTCCCCTTCCAAAATTTAAATGAAATCCCATTTTGCTCCGCCAGTGCTCGAGCTAGCCTGACGTGCTTTTCCGGAGGGTCATTTAAATCGATCCCTAAATAAAATTTAGGGTGATAGGGACTATCAGCTAATCCTCTCAGAATGCCCCATGTCGACACCATACTTCTCACACCAATCTCAATCACTGAATCGCAGTCTTGAGAAAGTTGTCTAAGCACAGGAAGGTGCTCGTGAATGTCCGATACCTGATGACAATGCTTTGCATATTGCTTTTCTAATGTCGAAGCATGGCAGACATTCATCGCCAGCAACACACTTAACCAGATCACATGCATGAGATTTCTAAATGACATGAGTAACTCCTTTTTCTTGGCAGAAAATGTAGCTCAAGAAAGTGATTTCACTCAAAAGAATTTTTTAGAACGGAATAAGTTCTCAATTTTTATTGGAATGATGACGAGTTTTGCTCTCATTTGAGGGTTTGATGGGATCAAATAATGCACACCATAACCATCAAAAAGATTTTCTATTTTCTCTTTCACATACTCGAAGGAGCATTCATGACCTTTATAAGCATCAAAAGGAATGTCACTTCTGTCAGGAACTTTGACATCATCGATTACAACAATGCAATGATGATGATGGGTTTTATTGATTTCTTCTAGTTCGTCAAGGAGGGGCCAAAACTCATTCCAATGAGCATCCAAATAAAAAAGCACAAACTGATCTTTTAAAGCAGGAAGGATTTGGGCCAAAATTTTTTCTGAACTGCCTAAATGGAATTTAATATTAGAAAAAGAAGTTAATCTTTGTTGGGCAATTTGTAAATAATGCGGGGAAATATCAATGGTATGTACCGTTTCAAATGTTCGTGCGAAAAAAGCAGTAGTGCTTCCCTCAAAAGTTCCTGTCTCAATGATAGTTGTGATTGGATAAATGTGTCTCAACATTTCAAAAAATGGCCCTATCTCGGGAGATTTGTTAAATGCAAAATTGCCAGATGCATAATTGGTGTTTTGTAAATCGATTTCCGATTTATCAAAATTGATCATCAAAGGCAGGGAATTTTCACTAGAATAGATGGTGGAAAGCAGCATACAAAGTACCAAAGAGAAAAACTTTAGCACGCTAAGGCTTTATTTGGAATTAAAGGATAGGTTCAGCTAGAAGATGGCTATACTCTTCGTAATGGGAAAGAACATCAGCTGTTGGGCCAGAGTGAAAAAGATGTCCTTCCTTGATCCAGATGGTTTTTTTGCATAGAGATCGTATCTTCTCAAACTGATGACTTACAAATAATATAGTGCGTCCCTCTCGAACAATAGACCGCATTTTATGTATACATTTTTCCTGAAATTGAGCATCGCCGACTGCTAAAATCTCATCAATGATCAAAATATCACTTCTTAAGTGAGTCATAATTGAAAAAGCAAGCCTGAGGAACATGCCGCTGGAGTATTTCTTAACAGGTGTATCCAGAAATTTTTCGACGCCTGAGAATTCGACAATTTCATCAAAATGCCGAGTCACTTCTGCTTTTTTCATCCCAAGCATTGCCCCGCTTAGAAAGACATTTTCGCGGCCCGATAAGTCCAAATGAAATCCTGTTCCGACTTCTAGAAGAGCGCTGACGCGTCCAAAAATTTCAACGCGTCCTGTTGTAGGCCATGTAACCCGTGCTAAAATTTTTAAAAGAGTGCTCTTGCCCGATCCGTTAGACCCGATGATTCCCACTGTTTCTCCGGCATCAACTGTAAAATTAAGCCCCTGCAGCGCCCAAAACTCTCTTTCATCTACTTTCGATTTATTGCGATTTTTATACCAAAGAGCCAACTCCTCCATCAAACGCCGATAGTTGCCAATACTGGATTCGTTAATACGATACTTTTTACCCAGGTTTTCGACTGTGATAATTGGTTTAGATGACATCGGAAAGAGTCCATTCTAATTTTCGAAAAATGATCAAACTGACCCACATTAAAATTAGGGTTAGTGCACAGGCTATTGAGAAAGAACTCGATGGATATACTGAACCCAACAAAGACCATCTAAAAAACTCTATGATTCCGGTCAAAGGATTGATAGCAAATACCCATCGCCATTTTTCGGGAATGGATGACATCGAATAGGCAATGGGTGAGGCATACATCCAAAATTGTAAAAAGAAGGGTATAATGTGTTTAAAGTCTCTATAGTGAGCGCTCAGGCAAGAGAGTAATATGTTAAATGCCGTAGAAAATAAAAAAACCAATAGGATGCCAATAGGAAGTAGTGAAAATTGCCAAGAGACTGGGTAGTGATTTATAGCCATCAAAATCACTAAAGTCAATATTGCAAATAAACAATCAATAATTACGCCTAAAGTCCCAGCGATAGGAAGAAAAAGACGTGGAAAATAAACTTTTTGAACCAATTGAGTTTCATTGACAAGGCTAGTGCTTGCTCTCTGTACTGACTGGGAAAAAACAAGCCATGGAATGAGTCCGCAAAATGCAAAAAGCCCATATGGAATACCATCGCTTTCGACTTTCAGCCATCTCCCAAAAATAAATGAGAATAAGAAAGCTGTCATGAGCGGCTGAAGAACCACCCATACCACCCCAAGGAATGTTTGCTTATACCTTAGTTTAATATCTCGCAGCATGAGCATCAACAGTACCCACCGAAATTCAACCATTTCGGTAAAATCTCGTTTGCTCCAAGATGTTTTCGGCTCGATAATTAAACGTTTCATCAGTAGAGGGAGAATAGGTAAATTGCCGATAAAAGGCAAGTGATAGACTCTCTGAGATTTTTTAAAAAGCTTAGTTTGTAGACAGGCTCTAACTCCCTGGACACCTTTCAGAATATTTGTTAGGCTCGATGACCAAACAGATTTTGGTATTTATGAAGACGGCTCTTATACATGATTGGTTGATTTCCTTAGGAGGCGCTGAAAAGGTTCTAGATGCTATTTTTTCGATTTATCCTTCTTCTATTTATACTCTTATTAAACGGAATTTTTTTTTAGAAAAGACTTCTTTCAACGATGCTAAGATTGTAACTTCGTTTATACAAAAACTACCTTTCGCTATTCAAAATCATCGTAACTATCTTCCATTTTTCCCCTCAGCGATCGAACGATTTGACTTAAGCGAATATGATGTGATTTTATCTAATTCACATGCTGTGGCTAAAGGGGTTAAAGTGAATGAAGGACAGTTGCATATTTGCTATTGCCACACCCCAATGAGATATGCCTGGGATTTGCGAGACGAGTATTTGAGTCATTTGTCCGGAATAAAAGAACGCCTTGCTAAATGGACTTTAGCTTATTTGCGTAAATGGGATGTTAGCAGTTTAAACGTTCACCATTTCATCGCTAACTCTCACTATGTTGCTGAAAGAATCAAAAGAACCTATGAACGAGAGGCTACTGTCATATATCCTCCAGTTCAGACAGATTTTTTTGATTTTCAGGTTGTTAAAGAAGATTTTTATTTGACGATGTCGCGACTTGTTCCCTATAAGCGGATTGATCTGATCGTCGAGGCTTTTTCTCAGATGCCTTCAAGGCGTCTTTGCGTGATAGGCGATGGCCCCGAAATGGGAAAAATTAAAAAGATGGCAGGAAAAAATGTTGAACTTTTAGGCTTTCAATCCAATGAGATTCTTAGAAAATATCTAGGTCGAGCGCGGGCATTTATTTTTGCTGCTGAAGAAGATTTTGGTATTGCTCCTGTGGAAGCGCAGGCCTCGGGAACCCCCGTGATTGCATATGGGAAAGGTGGACTGCTCGAATCGGTAATTGAAAATCAGACGGGAATATTTTTTAAAGAACAGACAAGGTCTAGCCTGATAGAGGCTGTTGATCGATTTGAAAAAATGAAGTTCGACTCAAGGCTTATTCGATGCAATGCTGAGAGGTTTAATGAAATGCGTTTCAAGAAAGAATTTAAACAATTCGTAGAAGACAAATGGGAGGATTTTTGTGAAAATCATCATTCTAGCAGGCGGTAAAGGAACTCGACTATGGCCTATTTCTAGAGAGTCTTTTCCAAAACAATTTCTCAAACTCAATGATGAAAAGTCGCTTTTACAACAGACTGTAGAACGTTTTTTAATTGGAAGACCTTCTAGCGAGATCGTTATAGTAACCAATAAAGACTATCATTATCTGGTGAAAAGCCAAGTCAAAGTCATTTGCCCTGCTTTAGCAGATCAGATCATTATAGAACCAGAACAGAAAAACACGGCTCCTGCAATTATTTTTGCTCTGAAGTATCTCCAAGAAAAGCAGGGGCTTGGTGAAAAAGAGGTAGTCTTAGTTTCATCTTCTGACTACTGGATCTCTTCCAAAGAGAAATTCCAAGAAGCTATCAATAAAGCCTGCGGTGTTGCGAGCGAAGGAAGAATTGTAACCTTTGGAGTGAAGCCGTATAAACCTGAAACGGGTTACGGATATATACAGGTCAATCCTTTGAATCCTGCTGAAGTTTATCCTGTGATTACTTTTGTTGAGAAACCTTCTCTCGCCTTGGCCGAGCAATATGTAAAGTCAGGAGAATATTTTTGGAATAGTGGTATTTTCGCTTTTACTATGGAAGCTTTTTGGAGGGAATTAGCAGAGCATTCCAATATTCTTTTTCAACATGTCAATGGAACCCTTGAACAGCTTACCAGTAAGTTTACTCAATTGCCCAATTGTTCAATTGACTGTGAAATGATGGAAAAGTCAAAAAACATTTCGGTTGTTCCTTTTGACTTCCTTTGGTCCGATGTTGGTACTTGGGATACTATTTTTGAAGTTATGAATAAGGATCATCACCAAAATGTCAAGATAGGCAACGTTCACACGATTGATACCAAGAACAGTTTAGTAATCGGGGATAAGCGATTAATCTCCTTGGTGGGTCTAGAAGATATGGTGGTTATTGAAACCGAGGATGCTCTTTTTATAGGCAAAAAAGGGGAATCCCAACGTGTGAAAGGCTTGGTCGAGGAACTGCGTAAACGGGGCAATAAAGAGACCCAGGACCATCTCACTGCTCATAGGCCTTGGGGTTATTATAAAGTCCTCGAATCAGGACCTCGATACAAGGTAAAGCGTATTTTAGTTGATCCGCAACAAACCCTAAGTCTGCAGATGCACTATCATCGCAGCGAACATTGGGTAGTTGTTAAAGGTACTGCCAAGGTCACGATCGGCGAAGACATCCAAATGGTTCATGAAAATCAAAGTATTTATGTTCCCAAGGGAAAAACTCATCGGATAGAAAATCCAGGTAAAGTGCCGCTCGAATTGATTGAAGTTCAAGTTGGTGAGTACTTAGGTGAAGATGACATCGTTCGTTTTGACGATGTCTATGGCAGAGTTCCTGCTCATGCTTCAGCCTTGTAGGGTGATTGTAAGGCGGATTTACTCTCATTATAAAGTATTATTGTACACATCAGCATCGAGAAAAACTTTACTCAAAAAGCTAGATAGGGTGATTTCTTTAAAAATTATTTCAATGAACCTATCCGCAAAGTCTAAAAAATTGGATTTTGTAGGATTTTTTGTTAGATTTTGCAGCCGCTTTGCAGGACATACTTGAACAAGTAGGCCAAAAAGCGGCTGTAAAATATGACAAAAAAGGCAAAAAAGCCAACTTTTGGACTTTTAGGTTTATAGGGTATTTAAGATGAGCATTGTTGAAAATAAGGTGAACGTAACTCAGTTTTTGTCCGGGCAAGGCAATGCAATTCCCTTATTTAAGGTTTTTATGCCTGAAGAGGCTGTTGAGGCTTCTAGCGAAGTTCTTCGATCCGGATACATTGGACAGGGCCCGAGAGTCGATCTATTTGAGGAAAAGCTTAAATCTTGGTTTTCAAGCCCTCATATTCTCACGCTTAATTCTGGAACCTCAGCTCTCCACCTGGCCCTACGACTTGCCGGAGTTGGACCTGGAGACGAAGTAATTAGCACACCGATGACCTGCATGGCAACGAATGTTCCCATTTTGGCAAACGGTGCACGCATCGTCTGGGCTGACATTGACCCCACAACTGGGAACATCTCGCATAAAAGCGTTAAAGAAAAAATCGGTTCTAAGACTAAGGCAATTATGTGTGTTGATTGGGCCGGATACCCTTGCGATTTAGATGAACTTCAAAATCTTGCCCATCAGCGGGGAATTAAGCTGATACAAGATGCAGCGCACGGCTTTGGATCAAAATACAAAGACAAATTCGTAGGTGGTATTGCAGATTTCACATGTTTCTCTTTTCAGGCCATTAAACATCTAACCACCGTAGATGGTGGTGCTTTGGTTTGTAAGAATGAGCAAGCTTATCAGAGAGGTAAATTGCTGCGCTGGTTTGGAATCAATAGGGACGGGGCAAGAAAAGATTTTCGGTGTGAAGAAGATGTTTTTGAATATGGTTATAAGTTTCATATGAACGATGTTTCGGCAGCTATCGGGTTGGCTCAACTCAATCATGTGCGATCAGTTCTTGAGGCTCATCGAAGTAACGCCCAGTTCTATAACGAAAAATTGAGCGGGATCTCTTCTCAGGGACTGGAATTATTAAACTATCAGTCCGATCGATCAAGTTCTTATTGGCTTTACACAATTAAAGTAAGGGATTTTAGACCGTTTATGGAGGTCATGAAAAGTAAGGGAATTACTGTTTCACAAGTGCATGCACGGAATGACCATCACACCGTTTTCAAAGCTTTCAAAGCGGATCTTCCCGGCGTAGACGCCTTCGTTCAAAAACAGGTATCAATTCCAGTTGGCTGGTGGATCACTTCTCAAGAAAGAGAGTATATTGCTAAGGCGATAGTGGACTATGTTACATATTGACCCTCTTACCATGCTTGAGGAGGCATTAGACCTAGTGCGGATTAGAAATCAGTGTCGCCAAATGATGACCAACGACCAGCATGAAATAACCCTCGATCAGCAAAAAAAATGGTTTGAGACATTCTATACTAAGCAAATGCCCCAAAGATACAGAGTTTGGCTTTTAAAAGAAGAAAAAATCATTGGATATTTTGCCGCTAAGGAAGGCGACGAGGGGTTTTATATTACCGAAGGCATTCAAGAAAATAGTCGTGGGAAGGGTGCTGGCAGCTTTCTTCTTCAAACAATGGTTAACCAAAAAAACTTATGGGACAAACACCTCTTCGTTGATATTTTTGATAATAATCTCGCATCCATACGACTACATCAAAAATGCGGGTTTGTTCCCTTCGAAAAATTTAATAGCAATACGACGCGTTATTACTTGAGGAGATAGTTATTTTAACAATTATCACTGTCTCCTATAAAAGCAAATTATTCATAGAGAAGAATTACGACTTAGTCAAAGCGCTTAACCCAAATACTCCTTTCCATTGGATCGTTGTGCAAAATACTCCGATTGATGAATTGGAAAGCGATCTGGCAATGGATGATCCTCGTTTTGAGATGATCAAAGGTCCAGTCCTATCAGTACAGGAAAAAGAATGTTCGTTTTACCGCTCAATTCATCATGCGAAAGCTTTGAATTTAGCTTTAGCTTATACTGGAGCTGATTTAATTCTAATTTTAGATCCCGACTGCTTTATTTTAATGCACAATTGGATGGAACAAATTACGAAACATATGAAACTAGAAGACCTAGTTTTTTTAGGGGTCCCATATCATCCCAAATATTATACTCACTATCGGGGATTTCCCAATGCGATCTGCATGTTCATAAATCGGCGTCTTATGCAAGAACAAAACTATTTTTCCCTTGATTTTACTCCCGTTTTTGAAGGTTGGATTATTAAAAATAAGGCTAAATATGATGCCCTCGACTATTACTGTCGACCCAAGCACATATTTCAATTTTTCTTCTCTTCCAAGCGGAAGTTTTTTTCAAAAAAAAGAGATTTTTTGGTAATTGGAAAGGAATGTGTCAAACGCTTGTTTTACAAGTGTTTCTCTTCTTATATGAAGCGATTCATGCAGAGCCGATTAGCTGAATTCAAATGCCGAGATACAGGGTATAGGATATATGATCTTTATCGGTTTTTATTAAAGCATCAAACATTTGAGATATTTGCTCTAGATCAGCGTAGCTTTCGAGAGAAGTTTATTGAGTCAATTCTACCCGATTGCTATCGCACTTTTCCCCGCAACTCTACCTTTATAAGAAAAACAGCTTCGCAGCTTTTTAGGGAATTTGAAGCGAATGGAGAGGAATTTTTC
>DASUCX010000011.1:0-7478 GCA_036275855.1 Rhabdochlamydiaceae bacterium | reverse complement strand
AACGGGAGTTTTTTTATGTTGGACATGCTTGCTGATATTGCTAAATGCGCAGACGTTGTTGTTCCAGAGGCGTCTGGGCAAGCGATGCGGTACTATAACAGCGGCAATATCCTGTGGATCGTCAATCAGGCGTGGGACGTGATCGTCCCTTTGCTTTTTCTCCTTTGGGGATTCACCGGAAAACTTTCCCGATTTGCAGAGAAATGCGGCAAGAAATGGTATTTTGCGATTGTCATCTATTTAGCTTTATTTCTCAGTATCTCCCAACTTTTAAACTTTCCGCTGGATTACTATCGAGGGTTTCTCCGGCAGCATGCGTATGGTCTTTCGACAGAGACGCTAAGGCATTGGTTTGAAAATTACGGCAAGGGTTTTCTCGTTTCGCTCATCCTTGCAGCGGCGTTCATCTGGATTTTCTATCTCGTGCTGAAAAGGAGCCCGCGAAGATGGTGGTTCTATGGAACCTTAGTGAGCATCGGCCTTGTATTTATGACCTCCATGATCCAACCGATTTGGATCGATCCGTTGTTCAATAAATTTGGTCCGATGCAAGATAAAAAACTCGAAGAGCAGATCTTGGGCTTAGCGGCAAAAGCTGGAATCAAAGGGGGACGCGTCTATGAAGTCGATAAGAGCCAAGAAACAAAAGCATTGAATGCCTATGTGATCGGTTTTGGCTCGACGAAGCGGATTGTGCTTTGGGATACTACGCTGAAGGCGATGACCCCGGATCAGATCCTTTTTGTGGTGGGGCATGAGATGGGGCACTATGTCCTCCACCACATGTGGTGGGGCATGGCCTATTATAGCGCGCTCTCTTTCGTGATCTTTTATCTGACGTACCTGTCAGCGAATTTCCTTTTGCGCAAATATCACCACCGATTTGGATTCAGTCATCTTTACAATATCGCTTCTTTCCCGCTCTTTCTCGTGCTCATCGGGATCTTTATGCTGCTTGCAACCCCGCTGTCGAATTGGCTGTCCCGTCAGTTAGAGCATGAAGCAGACTGTTTTGGGCTGGAAATCACGCAAAATAACCAAGCTGCCGGTGAAGCGTTTGTCGTACTTCAGCACGGAAATTTAGCCAATCCTCGTCCGGGACCGATCTATAATTTATGGCGGAATACCCATCCGCCTCTCGGAGAAAGAGTTGATTTCTGCAATCACTACTGTCCTTGGAAAGAGCACAAGCCGCTTAAATACGGAAAATACTTCCAAAATAATGATTGACAAGTTTTTGTGCAGCTTCTAAGAGGAAGTCATGAAAAAACTGTTATGTGTATTATTGGCCTGCTGGGCATCGTTATGGGCAGAAGCTGACATTGTTGGTTTTTGGAAAAGCATCAGTGAAAAAACAGGCCTAGCTCAATGCGTTGTAGCAATTTATCCTTATCAAGGCAGCTATTACGGCCGTATGATCGGTTCTTTCAATGATGCTGGAACTGTCATGGATGAGACGCTCTACAATCCAAAAAAACGGGCCGCTGCGCTTCCGGGTCAGCCCTACTATTGCGGGATGGACTTCATCTGGGCATTGGACAGGCGGGGCTCGACCTATGATGGAGAAATTCTCGATCCTGAGCAGGCCAAGGTCTATAAAGCCTCTCTTTGGGTCGAAGGAGGAAATTTAAAAGTCGAAGGCAAGCTGATGTTCTTCGGCCGAACTCAAACATGGGTGCCGGCGAAGCCTGGCGACTATCCGGAGGGCTTTAAAATGCCCGATGTGAGTGCTTTCGTTCCTGTCGCTCCCGTCTCTGAGCTGACGCCTCAACTCGGCGATATGCGTTTCAGGCATTAGAGGGTTTTAAAACAGCTTCTAAGAATTAAAGCGTTAAAATACGTAGAGAAGTGTGGTTCCGCATTCAGCAGGTCAGATTTTTGGAACAACACCAAGCAGATACAGGAATACCCCGCGTAAACGCGGGGCAAGGTTTAAGCAAAAGCAATAGGATAAATAGCTGTACCATCTTTTTGATAAGCACCGATAACATCCTTTGTAGACCTTTTTCCAGGGCAGGTGTTAAGAGTGCTTGAAACAAGTATGACAGAACGGGTTGCTGTAGGATCCCCTTGGCTAAAGTAGTCATTCTTTTGGATCGCGGAAAGAATATCTATAATAGATGGGGTGATTTTGTTGTCAGTTACAAGAGTATGCGCAAGGTTTTCAATATCAGAGGTGTAATCTCCTGGGCAACTTGTGGGGAACATCATTCGCGCCGAGTCTCCTGCGTATACTACAAATAGAATACGAGGGGTCAAGCTTTGCTTTTCTGAAGTGTCCCTCAGGTTATCCAGGGCTTGGAGAAGAGCATCCTTCAACTGTATAAAATGGTCAGGTTGCATGGCCGTGTCAATTGCAAAAGCAATATCGATAGAGCCGCGTGGAGCGGACCGTTTTAAAATGTGGTCCAGAATAGTGGGGAGTGTTGTATTCAAGCAGGTGTGGGTTGGCGATAGGACTGATAAAAAGCCTCCGGTTGCTTGTCCCAACTCCTTCCAAGAAGGATTTGCCTTTGGGTTATTGAGCGCATCCCGAGCCTCTTTTGAGGCTTGTATAATGGTGTCAGATGTTAAATGACGAGCTTTGGTTGAAAAAGGGGCTCTTACATAGTCATAAAATACACTTGCCACTTTTCCCAGATCTGTTCGATGTTCTAACCAAGTTTCCCAAGGTTCATTAAACTCTAGTAATCGAGAAATATACCCCCCTTCTTTAAGCATCCCGTTTTTAGCCGCTTCATCAGATCCTTGAAGGCTAATTTTTTCAAAGAAATCCTCTAAAGCTGTGATATCTACTGGTGTTTGAGAAAGCCCTGAATTTATTATGGGTGTCCATAAATCTGAAATAAACAGGCTCGTATTTAAGTTAATCTTCTCTAATGTGATTGCCATTTCCCCACAAAAAACATCTCCAAATTTTGACTGGGTAGCTAAACAAGAGGCATCGATACCACTATAATTGAAGGGACAAAGGCTTTGAGTTGCTTTAGCTGTCACAACGTTTGCCATACATTAACTCCTTCTTTTTCATTCTGCACCGCAGAACAGGCATAATTTTATTTTAATCTCATACATATTTTCAAAGATAAAATTAAGTGCTGTCTTCTGTGTATAAATTTAAATTGAAAAATTAAATCACTATACGAGAGTTGATATTGATCCTACAAAAAGAGTCGAAAAGTCGGCTCAAAAGGGCCAGAAAATCGATAGAACTTGATTTTGAAGACGACCTCTAGAGTTCTTGTTTTTTTTCGAGTTCGTCCCACCGCAAATAAAGCTGTTCGATGCGGGTCTCTGCCAGGCCGATCTGCATGCAGATTTGCTGCAGCTGCTCGGGCGTTTGCGGGCTGGTTTCGAGCTGATGGTTGAGAGCTTTGATTTCATTTTCGAGTTTCGAAATCATCCCTTCGATCTGATCGTATTCTTTCTTTTCCGCATAGGAAAGTTTGATCTTGGATGTTTTTGGAGGTGTTTTTGGCTCCGGCTTTTTTTCTTCGCGTTCAGGTTTAGTCACCGTTTTAAGAGAAGTCTCCCACTGGGTGTAGTCGCTGTAAAACTCACTCAGCTGCGGATTGCCAAGCGCCAGCAGTGTGCTACAAATTCGATCGAGCATGCACCGGTCATGCGTGATGAGCACGACCGCTCCTGGGAAATCCAATAAACTTTCTTCCAGCGTCTCTAATGTCGGGATGTCGAGATCATTTGTCGGTTCATCCAGAAGCAAAATGTCTGCGGGCTGGAGCATTAAGTGGGCAATCGAGATGCGGGCTCTTTCTCCTCCGGAGAGTTTTTCCAGCGGCATCTCTAAAATATCGGTGGGGAAAAGGAACCGCTGGCACCAGCCATTGATATGGATTTTTTGGCCGCGGAAACTGACAAAGTCTCCATCAGGAGAAAGCGCCTGGCGCAGTGTCATCGTGCCTGGTAGGTGAAGTCTGTGTTGATCGAAGTAAACAATTTTGAGCCCATCGGCTTGTTTGATGGTGCCTTGGTCTGGGGTTAGCTCTCCAGCGATGATTTTGAGCAGAGTTGTTTTACCCGAACCGTTGGGCCCCATGAGACCGATGCGTGTGCCAGGGGAGAGGACAAAATCTAAATGTTTAAACAGTGTTCGATTCTCAATGGCTTTGGAGAGATTTTTAGCCGTTAAAAGTTTTTGCGTCTCGCGGTGGGTGGCTTCAAAATCGATCTTGCTTTTTTTCTGCCGGTTTCTTCCTTTGACATCGGAGAGTTCGTCTAAAAGATCATGGGCATCTCCCACGCGGGCTTTTGATTTGGAAGTTCTGGCTTTAGGGGAGCGACTGAGCCATTCCAATTCCCTGCGGGCTTTGGAGGCGAGGGATCTTTCTTGTTCGATCTGGCCAGCTAAGAACTCTCCCTTTTTTTCTAAGAAATGGTGATAAGTTCCTTCGATGGAAAACAGCCCTTGTGGATAGACCGGGTTGATCTCGACGATCCGGTTGACCATGTTTTGAAGAAAGTACCGGTCGTGGCTGACTAAAACATACGAGGGGGCTTCCCTCGAGAGGAATTTTTCCAACCAGAAGATCCCTTCCAGATCGAGATGGTTGGTTGGTTCATCTAAAAGAAGAAGATCAGGAGAAAGAATCACCGCCTCTGCAATGCTGAGTCGTTTCTTCCAGCCTCCTGACAACCGATGAGCGGATGTTTTATTCTCCTTGAAGCCGAGTTTGCTCAGTAGCATCTGGACTAAGACATCTTTTTCATAGTCGGGCCGCTCATCATCTTTCAGAGTATTGTAGAGGACAGCTTCGGGAGCGATATCAGGAAATTCGCACGATTGGGGGACGTAGCCGATTTTTAACCCTCGTCTAGAGGAGATCATGCCATCCGTAGGCTTTTCAATGCCTGCAAGCAGTTTGAGCAGAGTTGATTTACCGGCGCCGTTAGGGCCGATCAGCCCGACACGCTGCTTGGTAAAAATGCTCAAGCAAAGACCTTCGAAAAGGGTGCGGTGTCCAAAAGATTTTGAGAGAGATTGACAGTTTAAAAGCAGGGTCATTAGTCAATTCTAGCAGGTCTTTAATTTTTCACTCCAATCTGATACTCTTGAACGAATGGAGGAGCCTTATGTTCAAGAAATTCTTATTGGTTTGTTTAGTCTTTATCGTGCCGCTGGTGGCAGAAGTCAAAGTTCTGGCATTTTCCGGAAGTACCCGAAAAGACTCCTACAACAGAAAGCTAATCCTTGAAGCAGCGGAGATCGCGCGTCAAAAAGGCGCGAAGGTCACCGTTGTCGATCTCTCTGAATACGCCATGCCTTTTTATAATCAAGATCTTGAGGCTAAGCAAGGGCTTCCTGCCCATGCAAAGAAACTCCGCGACCTGATGCTGCAAAATGACGTGATGATGATCGCTTCGCCTGAATATAATGCTTCAATCCCAGGACTTTTAAAAAATACGATTGACTGGACATCGCACGATGAAAAGGGACAATTCTCATCCGATCCGTACAAAGGCAAGAAGATTGCGATCATGAGCGCCTCTCCGGGGCAAGGCGGCGGGGCAAGGGCGCTTGCGCATCTGCGGGCAATCCTTGAAGCTCTCGGCAGTACTGTTGTTCAGACGCAAGTCACCGTTCCTGAGGCTTACAAAGCGTTTGATGAGAAAGGCAAACTCGTCAGTGCGGAACTGAATAAGAAGCTTCAAGAAGAAATCCAGCAGCTTCTCAAATGAGGCTGCTTCCGAAAGGCCCTCATGGCTGCCCCTATCTCCAGCTCGCTCCGATGGAAGGGGTTGGCGACAGATCGTTTCGGAAAGCAATGGCCTCGATTGGGGGATTCGATGAGGCCGTCAGGGATTTTCTCCGTGTGCCTCGCCAGGCGCACATTGAGAGTTTAGCTCGAGAATATACGCCGTATGAAATCGCTCCGATTCCACTTGCTGCGCAGCTCATGGGGTCGGAGCTCGATCTCATGGCTGCCATGGCGAAAGAGATGGAAAAGAAAGGCGCTCCTCGCATCGATTTAAATTGCGGGTGTCCTTCCAATACCGTCACGGGAAAAGGCGCCGGCTCAAGCTTGCTCAAAGAGCCTGATTTTCTCCACGACGTTGCCAAATCGATCGTGCAGGCTGTTTCAATCCCTGTCACGTTGAAGATGCGATCGGGATTTGACGATACGTCGCTCTTTAAGGAAAATTTGTTTGCAGCCCAAGAAAGCGGCATCCGGTATCTCACACTCCATCCGCGGACCAAAGCCGATGGGTATGGCCCTCCGGCAAATTGGGATTTAATCGCTGAGGCAAAATCTCTTTTAACTATTCCTGTTGTCGGCAATGGTGACATTCTGACTGTGGCAGATGCGCTGAAAATGGTCTCGCACACCGGTTGCGATGCGCTCATGATCGGAAGAGGCAGCATTATCAATCCATTCATCTTCCATCAAATCAAGGCCCATTATGCAGGAGTGTCGTATGTTCCGAAATGGGACGATCTCATGCAGTACTTTCAGGTCTATCAGAGCACGGTGCCTGCAGAGATCCCGGATAAAACACGTGTCAACAAACTCAAACAGCTCATGGGTTTTTTCTTTAAAGGCAACGCCGCGCTTTTAGAAATGCGTCAAACGATTCTCACCTCTCAATATACCGATCCCAGCGCTTTCATGCAGTTTGCCCTTCCGTATCTCCAGAAGGGGTGGGTAAATTAAGCATTGACATTTTTCTCGAAGAAGTAAAAAAGGGAAGTATGAGACTTATCTACTTGCTTCTTTGCTGCTCGAGTCTTTGCGCTGAGAGTATTTTGGGCTTTTGGAAATCAATTGATGAAAAGACCGGCAAACCTGGGTGTTTAGTGGCAATCTATGAATACCGTGAAAAATACTACGGACGGATTGTCGGCACTTACAATAAAGAAGGCGTGATGGAAGAAACCATTGAAGCACCGCAAGATCGAGCTCCGGGTGTTGTCGGACGGCCGTTTTATTGTGGATTAGACTTCATTTATGATCTCAAAAAAGGGTCTCACTGCAAAGGCAAAATCGTCGATCCCCAAAAAGGAAATGTCTACCGCGCAGAGCTTTGGGTGGAAGACGGCAACTTAATCGTCCGTGGAAAAATGCTTTGCTTTGGAAGAAATCAAACATGGCTTCCGGCGACGCAAGAAGATTTCCCTTCCTTTTCTAAAAAACCGGACGTCTCTCAATTCGTTCCGGTGATTCCTGAAGTTGACTGAAATAACATCCTTTAGAGACTGTTTTAAAACCCAGTTTCTGTCGATTTTTCGGTTCTTTTGAGCCTCTCTTCAGCTCCTTTGAAAGGGTCCATATCAACTTACGTATATGGACCCTTTCAAAGGAGCCGAAGAGAGGCCAAAATATATACTGCCACCAATAGATTGAGACACGGATTTGCGGTAAACTAAAGTGCCGTAAAAAACCGAAGGAGGTCATAATGGCAGTCATGACAAAAACCAATGAAGAAGAAAAGCCTGTATTCAAGCGATGGTCAGCAGGACG
>DASUCX010000010.1:0-2589 GCA_036275855.1 Rhabdochlamydiaceae bacterium | reverse complement strand
CTACATTTGAGCGCGTCAAAGCGCCTAATTTCCACGATCGCAAACAGCATTGTATTTGCCTAATACTATGCTATTTGCGATCGTGGAAATTAGGCAGCTTTCACGCAGCTGAAATGTAGGGTTTTTACTGAGGATTGGTATAATTCTCTTCTTGCCACCGCTGGATGCGCTGTTGCACGTGTTCATATTGACCTGCTTTGGCGCCTTTGTAGAGTCGCCCAATATCGATTTGGATGGCGCGATCTCCCACAAAACCGTAATTGTTGCTGACGCCTCGATCTCGATCGGCATAGCCTCTGTCGATGCGCCGTTTAACGAGTTCTAAGACTGCGGCAATCGATTTTTGAACTCCTTCTTGATTTCCGGCCTTCTGAAGTTTGGCAAGCCTGTCAAACAGCAGCTCTGCTTTTTCTTGAAGCACAAACTCGATCTTATCGAGATCGATTTGATGCTCGATGCCTTTGTCGTCCACAAGGAGGACGTTTTGCTTCAGATGCTCTGTTTTCGCTAGGTGGACAAACACAAGCCCGGTATCTTCTCGAAAGTTGTCATAGGCAATCTTATAGCCGTTGAAGACCCAGCGGAGATTTTTCATCCGCCGCCGCACGACATGCGGGCAGAGATAATCTGCCATCGAAGGATAAAACCGGCGCATCTTGAAAAACTTTAAAACGTATTTGCCGTCCTGGCTCTCAAATGCAAACGATTGAGCCCCTTCACCTAAATAGATAAAGCGGGATTTTAAAATCTCTTTGATTTGGGTCGATTCCGTCGCAGGAATAGTCCACTGTGGATAGACAGGAAGGCGGGAGGCAATTTTATCTTCGGAAAATCCTTCCACACTCTTGGATTTCTGATAACAAAAAGCACCGGCGGCTAAAAATAAGATTAAGATGACGATGCGTTTGCTTGGAGCCATGTGTTGATCCGTTCTTTGATGCGATGATATTCTTTTTGTTTATAGACTTTTTCGAGTCGTCCGATGTCGAGATGGACAGCACGAACTCGATCACCGGCTCCAATGAAGCCGTAATTGTGTTTAACCGCCTTATCGTTGTCGGAAATTCCTTTGTCCATCCGTCGTTTAACCAAATCGAGCGTCGCTTGGATGCATTTTTGGACTTGAGCTTCGTCCTTTTGCTCTAACAATTTTTTTAAGTGAGAAAAGATCAGCTCAGCTTTTTCTTGGACAATGAACTCCGTTCTGTCGAGATCGATCGGATGGCTCCTTCCAAACCGATCGGCCACCTCAAGCACTGTTTTTAAATGGTCGGTTTTATTCAGATGGATGTAGAGCAGGCCGGTATCTTCCTTGAGCTCGGTGTAGGCGAGCTTGTGGGCGTTGAAGATCGAAAAAAGATTTTGCCGGCGGTGATCGACCTTTTCTGGGTGCCATAGATCGGAAAGCCGGGGGATTTTGTGCTTCATAATGAAGAACTTAACAACATATTTCCCATCGGCGCTTTCAAAAGCATACGATTGCGATCCGACGGCTAAGAATTTGAATTTTTGATTTAAGATCGTTTTGAGAGGAGCCAAATTGTGCGGCTCATCGATGGCCCATTCCGAGCGATAAACAAAGTCCGATGTGATCCTGGCTGGGCTAAAACCGATTGATTTGTTTTGAAAAAGCTGGTAACTGCCCCATACTCCAACCGCGCTAAAAAAAAGCAGCAGCCACTTGCCTCTCAAGACCTGATGTGCCATCATAGAGCTATGATACCACGCATGATTAGTAGCTTACAACACCCTCTCGTGAAAAGACTAGTGAAGCTGCGCGATCATAAAGCCTTCCGCGCTCAAGAAAAAAGTGTGCTAATTGTCGGAGTCACCCTTGTCAGCGACGTGGCAGCCCGCATGCCACTAAAAACTTTAATCTCTGTCGATCCACTCCCATTCAATGCCAAGGAATCGTACTTAGCCCCTCCCAACGTTTTAGAAAAAATCATCTCTATCTCGTCCCATGACCTGGTTGCTGCAGAAGTCGAAATACCGAAGCAGAGCTCTCTGGAAAAATGCAAAACTGTCGTTGTGCTTGATGCAGTTTCCGACCCCGGCAATGTCGGGACAGTGCTCCGCACTGCCATTGCTCTCGGCTGGGATGGAGCCTTTTTGACCCCTAGGACTGCCGACCCGTTCAATGATAAAGCCCTGCGTGCGGCAAGAGGCGCTCCGCTTTTCCTTCCCTTAAGACAAGGCAGCCACGCCGACCTTAAACAACTCATTCATACCAATGCGATGAACGTTTACGTCGCTGATGTCGAAGGGAAAACACTCAACGACGTTCCGTTTAAAAAACCGCTGGCGCTTGTGCTCGGACATGAGACAGAAGGTCCTTCTGATGAAATGAAGGCTCTTGGCCAAGTAGTGTCGATCCCGATGGCAAATCAAATGGAATCTCTTAATGTCGCGTCTGCAGCAGCAATCTTTATGTACCAAATAGGAAGCTCATGAGCAAAATTAAATCGATCCACGCCTTAGAAATTTTAGATTCACGAGGAAATCCGACTATCGAGGCCATTGTGACCACCGATACCGGCTTTGTCGGCAAGGCCGCTGTCCCTTCTGGCGCCTCGACAGGACTACATG
>DASUCX010000009.1:0-4672 GCA_036275855.1 Rhabdochlamydiaceae bacterium | reverse complement strand
CAAAATAGATTGCTCATCGTGGTTTCTAGTTGAAGAGAGGCGATGATTTTACTTTCAAGCTTCAATTCCACTGCTTTTAATCCGATAGCAGGCAGAAGAAAATTTTTTAAAACTGTGGGATTGATTGCATGTTCTCGGTTGTGGATATGCCGGTATTCCATGAGCCCAAAGGCTTCTAAAAAAAATTTATTCTTTTGATAGAAGGTTCCGATGACTTCAAAATCTACAATGCCTTGAGTGCCTTTGAACAGGTTAGGGCTGAGGCCAAACTCGGCAGATAAAAAACGGTTATAGTTGCCTGATAAACTCCACCTAGTGGTTGTCGACATTACAAACGGTGCTTCATAAGAGGCGTATGCTGTATAAAATGAGTCAAAGCTATCGGTTGAATAATTGAGCTTCAAGATATCGTCGCGACCGGTGAGTTGGGTATGTAAAAACCCAAACGACTCTTGCCAATGATGAATGACTTTGGGATTATTATTGGTGGCAGAAAAGTAGAAATGATAAGGACGGTCTTCTGTCACAACAAAATCAAATGTCAGTCCGCTAGGAGATCCAGTGGGGCCAATTTCGAGGTCGACTCTTTTGCCAGGATGTCGATTGAGGGAATAGAGGTAGTTATTTAGAGTTTGGGGATCGATATATTGGCCGGGAAATCCAGTGGAGGGATCTGGAAGCGTCAGAGGGAAATTTTCCTCAATGCGGTCCTTTTGCTTTTGAACGTAGGCCTCGTTGGTAAGATAACTACTTTCTGAAGCTCGAATTGAAAGAGATTCGACGGTAGGAACAGAAATGTCAACCACAAGCTCATCGGAATCCGAGCGAAGATCATTTCCCTGCGCGTTGATTTGGTGGCTCCCGATAAATAAATACGACCAATGAATCCCTTGTTTTTCTAAAAATTGCCGAGCCTCTTCGATAATGACACCTAAAGCAGCTTTTGAAAAATATTGTCTTCCTGATTGATTCAGCTCTTCAATGGTTAAATCGACCTGTTGATACGGTGTTGAAATGGTCTCTTTTTCACCCACGGAAAAATAGCCATTCGCTGCCTCGATTAGGACGACTCTGAGATGATTGAATTTCGCCAAAGAAATCTGGTTTGGATGGTCTTGGATATATTTGAAGATGAACTTGGAGACAGGATATATACACAAACAACTTGAAGAATCGGTTTTCTCATCTGAAAATCCCTGCACACACACGATGAGTAAACAAGCAGTAAGGGAGATTTTTTTAAAAAAGTTCACTGGAAAACCTGATTTTGCATCGAATTGTCATTGACTTGTCCATTCGTCACGGTGACTTGGGAAAATTGTCCAACACAAATCGAGGGAGCTAGGGAATTGGGTAATGGGTTAGGAGGCGCTTTCCAATACTGAGAATTTTTAAACCACATAATTGCGCTGCTGCCATTCATTTTCATATTCATTTCGCTAAAGGCTTCGACGGCTTGATATTTGGCTAATTGCTGAGGTGTTAACGATGTTCTGAGCATGACTTTCGCAAAGGCATTCATCCCATACCAGCAATTGAAATCCTCAGCGATACTTTCTTGGTTTCTTCCGTTCGTGTTTGGATCGTATTGCATACCGTTTGCTACGCTGTGACCTTCCCAAGGAAGACCATACCTGTCATAGGGGATGTCGGGATCATTTTGAAATGGGTTATGAACATCTCGCCAAAGAAAATCAACAAAATCGCTGATTTGATACTGTTTATTATCAGCTCCCATTAACGGAAGGGTCACCCATGAGGCTCCACCGGCATACGTCTGCTCCCAGTCGGTGACCATCGCTGCGGCTAAAAGAAAGTAGCCTGCAAAGAAATGGTGGTCGTTGTAGACATAGTTTCCAAAATCTGAACCAGTATCGTTGATTTCTTGCAAATTGGGGCCTTCAGGATAGTCCCCAATACCTCCAGCACCGTTGACGCAGATCCCTCCGGAAGTGCGGTCTGCAACGAAGAAATTCGATCCTGGAGTTCTGCCGATTAAATAAGCCGTGAGCACACTTTTAGCATTGTCGATAAACGGCTGAGATTTGGTTGGAATGAGTCCGGCCTGCCCCGTTGCATTGAGAAAATAGGCGATGGCAAGTCCTGTATTTGCCAACATGAAGGCTGTTCTGAGCCCCGTGTAGGCGTCATTTAAATAGACCTCGGGGAATAACGGAAGCGGATCGATTAAATTAGGGAAGATATTATTTAAGATATTGTTCAGCGTATTGGTTTGAGTGGGAGAAAAAGTCACCGTACTGGGGATAAAAATATCGGTTCCGTACCAAGGAGGCAGCCCTCCTTCCGTAAAGGTCACGCTGCCATTGACGGACTCTGCAGCATACAATGTTCCCTTGATGACATCGTTATAGATGAAATTTAGCGGAGCTGTGGGGCTTTGCAGATATTTCCAAAAGGGAAAGCAGACGAGCGTTTTATTAGAGCCATCTCCTGCATTGACAAGAGGGGAAATTGTGTAATTCCATGTGATGGTCTGACTGGTATAGGAAATATCGGCTTTAATCGGAATATACCGGCGGTGGGCAGCATAGACTGCATAGGTGTCGGGCGGCGTAATGGTGTAAGAGGGAAGTTGCCGCCGCGTCGCTTGAAAGTTCGAACTATCGCTGCTTAATTCGGATGCCATCATCATGTTAAACTGGAGCAAAAAATAGTTAGAGGTCACGATTCCATTTCCATAGGTCTGATTATCAACGCCGGGAGACGGATTAAAATAGTTATAGTAATTGTTGTAATAGGTGTTGGCTTGGGCATAATTGTGAAGCGCAATGATCGGCATCATCACGGTGATTCCCGACGGATCGGGATGGTAAGGATCGCCTGAGACGTAGGGAGTATTAAAACATCCGCTAGTGGGAGGTGCCCAGGAAGTTTGGAGCAATTTCAAAGTATATTCATAAAATAACGACGACCAACCACCGGGTTGGTTAGGGATCAACAGATAATAGCTCATAGCTGTGGGAGCAATCGCTTGAACTAACGTTGTCCTCCACCACATGCAGGAATAAGGCTTATACATGCAGGCTGGGTCTTCGATTGCGCAATTATTAGGGGGATTTGAACAGTCGGCGGCGTCCGCGGTATTTTCAGGATTATAATATGTCAATTGAGTCCACGTCGAGCCGGTTGTCGGCAGCTGGTCTTGGTTAGAGACCGCAGCGAGTCTAATAAATCCTGTATAGGGGTGAGTTGCCGTTAAGATGAAAGTGTTCCCAGACGCGCTCATCAGCTGGAATGTGATGGGTGTCGCCCCGGCATTTTCTACAAAAATAATCATCGTTGCAGGAGGATAAGGACCAGGGCCTGCGATGACCCTTGGGAAAAAAATCTGAAAGCTTCTTCCTGAGACAGTGCTTCCTAGCGGGAGCGATTGAATGGTTCCTCCATCGATGCTGATTGGAATATTCCCTGACCCGTCGAGCTGCAAACTCTGCTGCGCGGCAAAGGCGGGCGTGAGGTTTTCATAGTAAACATCATGAAAGATGTTTCCCATGACATGGTAGTCTTGAATCATCCCGGCCGTTCCATTGTTGGGTGTATAGGTGACGACACAGGTTGCAGAGTTCACAACATTGGTCGATACACTGAAATAATCGTTAGGGTTTCCTTGGTTTGTCTCTGTAGCGCTTAAGAAAAAATTAATCGAAGGAACCGTCGACAGGTTAGGAAGATAGAGCCCATTTGCATAAACATTAGGAGGCGGAGATGGATTAATTTGACTATCTTGGTTGAAATTATAAGCGGGAATGATAAATGCCGGGCCCGTGCGACAAAGATATGCTTGGAAAGGTCCTGTCCGGACTGGATTGATGGCTCCTGTGAGATGAGTGCCTGAATTGTCCCACTGATTTTGAGTGACGGCGCACGGATTTTGAAAATTTTGAAAATTATTGGTCGTTGGAAGCTGGTTGGGATTGAGCCGGTTCACCACATTGAGAGGGGCATTTTGATTCACGGAAAGAGATCCAAAGGCTGACAGCGGCGGAAGATCAAGATTTTCGCAATTTCCCGAAACAACTCCTTGATTGCCTAAATAACCGCCCTGGGTAATGGGGCATGAAGCTGCATGCAGGGTGAAAGACCCTAGGAAGGAAAGCAAAAACATGCTAATCAACATCTGTTTTTTCGGCCACTGTTTGAGCATGCATCTATTCCTCATTTGGCAATGCCGATTTTCCTCGATAAATTGGGCTTCTCGTCGGATTGCCAATTGTGTTTAAAGATTCAAAATTACGCCGCGGGAAGTTTAAAATAAAGATTTTTATCCTCTGTTATTCCTAGGCGCCGAAGCACCCAGTGCTTTAGCGTTGGGATGAATCGCTACTTTTAGAATAGCGCTCTTGATTATTAGGAAATGATAAATTAATCTACTTGGCAATATGAGCGTCAAGATTTCCGGATGGGAAACTCAGCTTGTCAAAGAAGTCCAAAAAAAATTGGACCATTTCGACGATTCTAGCAAAAATTATCAGCAAAAACTAAAGGAACTGAATGAACTATCAGCTAAAAAGATTGAACTGGCTGATATGCCTGCGCATGAAGACCGCTATCAAATTGTATTACAGGAATATAAAAAAGCTGCTGAAGCTCTAAAAGACGATGCTGAGAAAATTCGAAAAGCAACGGATGAAGGAAATATTCATAAATATTT
>DASUCX010000008.1:0-12733 GCA_036275855.1 Rhabdochlamydiaceae bacterium | reverse complement strand
TCTCCTACGTGACGGTTCTTCCGCCTATCTCGCCGCAAAACCATTGACGAAGAACTCGTTTTTTTCTATTCTTCGTTCTATTCATATTAAAAACCAATGAGGAGGTTCCATTATGAAATCAAATGTGAAATCAAAATTATTTTTTTTGTCATTAAGCGTGTTAGGAATGTCTTTCTTGTCAGCTAACGATGTTGTTGAAGTGAAAACAGACAAAGAAGTTGCTGCTGTTGAAGCGAAAAAAGAAGTTGCTGCAGAAGAAATGGCAAAAGTTGAAGCTGCCAAAGCAAAAAAAGTGGAAGAAAGCAAAACTGCTCTTCAAGACAAAAAGTCTTGCGCTGACTGCAAATAGTTTTCTATCCCAGTTTAGAGCCTGTCTACAAACTAAGGCTTCGTCTCTTTCGGTGATTATTTTGGCCTACGAAGGGGTCAATATACGTAAGTTGATATTGACCCCTTCGTTTCAATCGAAAAGTAGGCTCAAAAGAACACCAAAAGAGACAGAAGCTTAGTTTGTAGACAGGCTCTCAGAGATCCAAGGAGCCCTATCACCAGATAGGGCTTCTTTGATTTCGTTCAAAATCGTTTCGTTTTCCCTAAACTCTCCGAAAACATAACTGTAAGTTGTTTTAATTTCCGTTTCGAAGTTGTGCGCATTTTCTGCAATGGCTTTGCCTAAATGGTGATCTAGGTCCAATCGGTGTCCGCATTGATAAAGGTTGCCGAAATGGGTGTCCAAAAAGAAAAGAGGTTTGTTGAATGCCAAAAAGTCGTATCCAATCGAAGAAAAATCTCCAAGATAGCCATCGGAGGCATTGAGGATGGGATAGATGCAAGGAAAGTCGGATAAGAATGCAATGTCGTGACGTCGATCAAACTCCCCGCGCAATTGATGTGTTTCAACGGGATGCAGGTCGTCCAAAAAAGGATGCCACCGGATCATAACGTTGTAATACTCGCCCACTTCGTGAAGAACTTTTTGTGCGCACGGCAAAAAAGAAGAGTGATTTTCTCCATCGGGCCAAGAAGGGGCATAGAAGACCGTTTTTTTGTGAGGATCTAATTTTCCTTTGAGCTCTTCCTGGAGTAGATTGTCATAGAAGGCTTGGTTTTTTTTATAGTATCGGTACCGGTAATTTCCGGTCACTATCGTCGAAGAGGTTGTCGCAAGACTCTTTGTCTTCTTGAGATGATCTAGCATATGCTCTCCATAGACCAATGAAATGTCCTTGGGTAGCGGATCCTGCGAATGGCCTTTATCGGAATTTCCGTGAGGGCAATACACAATTCGCATCTTCTTTTTTAGTAGCAGTTCAAAAAGAGGCAAAAGTTCTAATGCCCACCGGTGTCCCGATTCAAAAATCACATCGTAATGTTCTGCTAAATACGTTAAAGAGAGAGCTTGAAGGTCTATAAGCGTGCAATCGAGCTGCGGATAATATTCCCGGGCAGCTTGATAGGTGGTTGCTTCAGTGACAAGAAGAGGAATGCCCAGCTCAATGCATAAGACCCCAAGGTGGTCCAAATAGTGTGCTGGGCCTGTATGAATGGCGATGGAGCGTTTCAATGTCAAGCAGCTTTACCTTAAATGGTGTACGATTTTTTGTTGGACAACGTCCCAATTTTGCTCTTTCCCGAAAGTATAAGCATAAGTGGCCTGTCGCATCGGTGTCAAATGGGATTGATCCTGATCTAAGGTATGAAATATTTGATCGGGCTGGATTGTCTCTCCGCAACGATGAAGATAGAGCCCCGGGTCTGATGGGTCGCGGTGGGTGGGATTAAAAAAAAACATCGGCCGATTGAAAGTTAAAAAATCGTAGCCCACGGAAGAAAGATCCCCTAGGTAGAGGTCGGCTTTTTCAAGGATTGGATATACGGGCGTAAAGCCGGTAAGAAAGCGGATATGAGGGTGACTCTCATGCTGCAGTTTGAATTGGATCACTCGGATATCTTTTTCGAGGTTGGGGTGGAGCTTGATTAAAAGGAGGGTTTCGGGGGGCAGCTGCTCAATGAGAAGGTCTGCAACCATGAAAAATGAGGAGGAATTTTCCCCATCTTGCCAAGTGGGGGCATATAGGATGGTTTTCTTTGCAGGCAAGGCTAATTTCTGAATGAGAGCGTCATAAAAGGGTTTGTGCCTGCAGTAGTACTCCAGCCTGAAATTACCGAGAGAAATCGAAGGTTTAAAAACTTGTTTAGCCTCAAGAAAATCAATCATTTTAGGGCCGTACACAAGGAGCGTTTCTTCCTCTTTAAGCCCTTCCATAAGGAGGGAGGCATGCCCTTTATCGGAGTTGCCATGAGGAAGCCAGATTGTCTTCAATTTTTTTCTAAAGGTCGCTTCGGCGATAAAAAAATTTTCATCGAACATGCAGCGGGGCGTTGAATAAAAAATGGTGTCGAAGAGTTGGACGATTTCAAAAGGAGCCTCTAAACAGTTCCAATGGAGCAGGGTAAGATTGGGATAATAGTGTCTGGCTGTTTGGAGCAGCTCTTCATCGGTCAGGATGAGAGGAATTTGCATCAGGCTGCAAAAAGGGGCCAGATGATCAAGATGGTGTTCTAGGGGTCCGTAAATGAATCCGGCAGCTCTAGGAGACATTCCTGTCATTGTAGTCTTCTGGGGGTAGGGTCGCAATAGAGATCTTTGCTTTCTTTCCCTGCTCCGGCTCCGGTAGAGGCCCAGGGTGAGACTGGGACGCAGTCTGATGGCGGGACAGGTGGGTGAGCATTTCATTACGGCTGCATTGAAGATTCATCCGGTCTAGCAGAGCAAACATCTGGTCTCTAAGAGCTAGAAGTTCGCAGCTATTTTCACTGTCAGGGGGAAGAAGCTCTTCAAGTGGTACATTAGGATGAGCATTGTTGATGGCTTCGAGAATTCCTGTGGCGGCGATCCGGTCCTGCCGCAAGTAGCTCAACTGCTCGATCAAATGGCCGCGCTCTTCCATGAGCTGCTTCCAGTACGACATCTCTTTTTGGATGATGAGCATCTCTTCTTGGTGCAAGTTGCCGAGAAGCTCTCGCATGGTATCGATTTCTTTTTTCATTAGGTTTTGGAGATCCGTGTGGTGTTTTGTCCATTCCGTGGCCATTTTTAACTCCTATTAGACCTCTTGCGTAACTCAGGTTCTGTCGATTTTCGGGTTCTTTTGAGCCTACTTTTCGACTTTTTTCGCAGGGGTCATATCAACTCGCGTATATGACCCCTGCGAAAAAAATTGAAAATAGGCCAAAATAATCCCGAAAATCGACGAACCCTGAATTACGCAAGAGGTCCATTATACTGTGGGGCGGTGAAAATGAAAAAATTCACCGCCCCACAGTATATGTCAAGGAAGAGCCATGCAAATGGCGTGCCATAGATGCAAAGCATTTATTTTAATCGATTTGCAAGGAGAGGAAGCTGTGGTATGATGTTGGGGATGGAAAAGAACACCCTGCGACAGTTGGACGAATGGTTTTTAGAGCATCAGCGCGACCTTCCTTGGAGGGAGAGCAAAACTCCCTATCGCGTCTGGATCTCGGAAGTGATGCTGCAGCAGACGCAAGTTGCCGTTGTCATCCCGTATTTTAACAGCTGGATGCAAAAATTTCCCACCGTCCAAGCGCTGGCTGAGGCTTCGCTTGACGAAGTCATCAAGGCGTGGGAGGGCCTCGGTTATTATAGCCGGGCAAGAAATCTGCATAAAGCGGCTCAAATCGTGATAAAAGAGTTTCAAGGAGAGCTCCCGTCCACTTACGAGGCGTTGGACAAACTTCCGGGGTTTGGCCCCTATACGATTGGAGCTGTGCTGAGCTTTGCTTTTCAAAAGAGAGCAGCTGCCGTTGATGGAAATGTCGTCAGGGTTCTTTCCCGTTTCTTTGCATCGAATAAAAATTGCGCTCAGCGGCAGCACTATGAAGCGCTGACTTTAACGGTCCTTTCCGAGGAGCAGCCGTGGGTGACAATGGAAGGGCTCATTGAGCTCGGAGCGAAGGTTTGTCAGCGAGCGCCAAAATGCTCAGAATGTCCACTAATCGATCAATGCCAGGCGTACCGGCAAGGGCAGACTGAAGATTTTCCGCTGAAGAGAAAGCGGCCGCAGACGATCTGTTTAGAGAGGCAAGTGGCTGTTATCCACTGGAAAGATGAGATTCTTGTGAGGCAGGAAAAAGAAGGAAAAATCATGGCGGGACTCTACGAGTTTCCTTATGCTCTGTTAAATGAAAGATTGGCTTTAGACCTGACTTTAAAAAAGAGGAGAGAGCTTCCTCTCGTCAAACATGGGTTTACCAGGTATAGTGCCACATTGCATCCCACAATTTATGAAAGTTTGGAGAAAAAAAATTTAGACGGCTTTGAATGGAAAAAATGGCACGAGTTGATCTTGCTTCCGTTTTCTTCCGGTCATCGCCGCATTTTGAAGGAACTTAAAAATGTCTATTTTACATACTGAAAGCTCTAACGGATGGGGCGGTCAAGAAATCCGCATTCTGAAAGAAGCGATCGGTCTTCGGAGCCGCGGCCATGAGATTGTTTTTGCCGTTGTCCGCGGAGGCAAGCTGGTCGAACATGCTAGGAAAGCGGGATTTACCGTTTATGAGATCGATTTCAAACGGAGCAAAGCTCTGAGAGCGGTACGAGACCTTGTGGCCATCATCCGAAAGAATAAAATTAACATCGTCAATACCCACTCTTCCTTAGATGCGTGGCTGGGGGGAATCGCCGGACGAATCGGTCGCTGCAAAGTGGTTCGAACACGCCATCTTTCGACGGCCGTCCGGGGAAGGCTCAATGCCTTTTTACTCTACCGCTGCTTAGCAGACTTTATTGTCACCACATCTTCGGGGATCATTCCTAAAATTGCTGAGCTTGCCCGTTTGCCGTCTTCCCATTTTAAGTGCATTCCGACTGGGGTGGAGCCTTTTTCCGTTGATTCGAAGAAGGTCCAAGAATTTCGAGACCGTTTGGGTGTGAAAGAGAGCGATATCCTGATCGGGACAGTCTGTGTGGTCCGTTCCTGGAAAGGGATCCAAGATCTGATTGAAGCAGCCCGGCTTTTAAAAGGACTTTCCCATCTGAAATGGGTGGTTGTCGGGGGAGGCTATATTGAGAATTTCAAGCCCCTCGTCGATACATCTACACCGCTGGTTTTCACAGGACATCTTGATGATCCATATACGGCCATTGCCGCTCTCGATATTTTTACTCTTTTAAGTACGGCCCATGAAGGGATTTCCCAGGCCTCCCTTCAAGCGGCGTATCTTAATAAACCTCTCATTACCACCACCATTGGAGGGCTGCCTGAGGTTTGTTTGGATGGGATGACAGGGATCCAAATTCCCCCTTCCTCACCTCAAAAGGTGGCCGAGGCTGTTTTACGCCTAGCCTCTGACCCAGAGCTCCGCAAAGCCTATGGAGAGGCGGCTGCTCGGCTGGTGGATAAGCAGTACACCCTGAAGCACACCTTGGATCAAATGGAGCAAGTCTTTTTAAAGTGTTAAAATAAAATTATTTTTTAACATCAGATAATGCATTATTAGATTTTAATGTTTAAATAAAACTAATTGATTGTTATAATGGTTGTGATTATGACAAGTATATATGAATCTATATCTAGTTTAGCTAGAGGCCGAGAGGCTCAGTCTCATCAGCCTCTTGACTTCCAGTCAGCACAAAAACACGTTCAAAAATTATGCATTGGAGTCGCTAAGCTTGGCGTCGGAATCGCTGGATTTATTGCCGTTTCTCATTTGATGAATCAGCAACCATCCTCATTGGCGGCTGCGGGTGTCTGTACTGTCGCACTGGGAGGCGCTATGCTTTTGGCTTCCAAGGTTTCCATTTTTTTCTTGGATGCAGTCAAGATTACCACTAGTATAGTGCTTCTCCATAAGGGGTTCCTTAATTTATTAGTTTCTCCTTTAATTTCGTGGGTGAAAGGACCGGTGAAGGAGTTAGACGCATACTTGGTAACGAATGCCGTTTGCCGTTTCGTTGGGGGAATGTTTTCATTCTCTTTAGCACATAATCTTGCACATGCCGCATCCCTTTCTCTGTCGCATTCCGTTGGTAAAGGCCGTGGGCGCCAAGCACATCTCATTGACCAAGGAATTACGGTGCTGATTAGTCCCATTGCCTCTATTTTCACTCTAATCCTTGGATATTAGATTCGAACTTCTTTTCTCTTATTGTCATCTTCGATAAACTGATCGGTATGATTGAAGAAATCCCTTTCGGAAAGTTCGGTTTTGTTAAAAAACAAAGCATTGATTGGGTCAAAGCACATCTGCTGGCTGTTGCAGGAGTGACCGCTTTTATCGCTGCCGGTGCGATAGGAATCTCAAAATGGATCAAGGGCGATGCACAAGTCGACTATTTGGCTGCAGAGATGGCCTATCACCATTGGGAAGGGGATAAAAACGATCATCTGATTCAGTTGCAAAAACTCATCCGAAAACATCCTGAGTTGCATGCGAAGTATGATGGAGCAATTGCGCAAAAATTGCTGAGCAGCAGCGAAAAAGGGTTAGCGACCAGCTATGGAAAAGCAACCTTGAAGCGGATCGGCGATTTTTCTCCCTATTACAAAGATTTTTCTTCTTGTTCTTTGCTGATTGCCGACCAGAAATTAGACGAAGCTTTGCAAAATGCAAAAGCCTTGAAATCATCAATGGATTCCGACGACCGCTTTTGGGAAAAGAAAAGCGAACTTGTGCGGCACGGCTGTATCTTGTACGCGTATAATCTTCTCCGTATTGCGATGTTGGAAAAGGTTGCAGGAACTCCTAAGGGAGAGTTGAGCGCCTGGGCTGAAATGACAAAAAACGCAGGCTGGCCACAGACTACAGGGGCTCAGCCTACATCAAGAACGTACGATCCGGAAGCGTATCTCCTGCTTGGACAAAACTTTCAAAACCAGGAAATTTCTCTTCTAGACTATATCAAATATCGGGAAGATGCTCTAACCCTTCGTTGAATCGGATGCCATCATGTTCATCATGCGTCCGCCAATCAGGCCGATGACTAAGAAGATGATGAAAGGCATAAAAATCGCCAAAAGTAGTGAGACTGCGCCCAAGACAATCTGAATTGTTTTGTCTTGCTTGAAGATGAATTTAAACACCGTCTTCAAGAAAGCGTCTGATTTGGTCGGAAAAATGGTGCCAATAACAGCGCCGCCCATCGCAAAGAGAATGCTCCATCCGGTGCCAAAGTGACCGGCGAGACTGAAAATGCATGTTAAAACAAACAATGCGCAAAAGAACACTTCATATCGGTGTTTCTTGGTAAATTCTTCGATTTCTTTTACCGATACACCTTTCTTGTTACTGTCCATAAACGTCTACTCCATTTCTTTTTTTTCAATCTAATGATTGCTAATCTTTTTTGCAACCTCTGTCGGAAAATTATTATGCAGCTCTCTTTAAAATATTGGCCAAATCCCCTACACTCTGACAAGTTATGGAGCTTTTTAAACCGACCAATCGAAAAAAAGATCTGCAAGCATGGCTTCCACAAGGAATTCTCGTGCTTGCAGCGGCCTTGATTTCTATTATCTGGTTGGTTTCATTCGGACTGCAAAGAGAAAGCGCTGATTTTTTTTCCCGCAGCGCGCCGTATCCTTCATTCGATCCTCTGAAGATCGGTCAAGGAGCTTTTGCGCTTTCGCCTAGAGGAGTCAGCCCTGAATTTGAACCTCTTGTCAAAGAGCTCGTGGTTCTCGGCAAAAATACGCGTCCCGATAACGGAGCTCTTTCGATGGTCTCCATCGGACTCAAAACCTCTGGCGATCAAAAGCAGTTAGTCACTGGGCAAAAACTCTTCCTGACTACAGATGGAAAATCTTATCAATTTACCGATGAAAAAACCGAGTTGATCCTTGTTCCACTTCCCATGGCAGGGACGGATGTTCTTTTGCAAATCGAGACGCCTGCTAAGAAAGAGGAAGTGGTATTGAGCCCATCACCGTTTCTGGGTTCTTCTTTAGACGAGGAGACGTATGTTCAAGTGCTGAAAAAAGGAAAAATGTGGGCGCCTGACCTGTTTTTACATCAGTGGGGCGGTGATGAATACCGTGATCTATGCGCCAAACAAAAGGTCGAAATCGACAATAAAGTCTATTTCCTTTCAGTGGGCGATCTTCTTTGGTGGGATCAGGATGAGTGGAAAGTCGGCAAACCGATCTTGCAAGAGGCCCCCCTTGCAAAATTCGTGTCGGCCTCTGGACAAGGCATGCGGTTTGAAGTGTGGAATTCCACCGGTTATGTTTCTTCGACGATCGATATGGCTCTCCAAAGTTCAAAACCGCCTCAGAAAGCAGAAGAGGCGATCACATCGGTCAGGCCTCGCTCGGCTTCTGAAATCACCTGCCAGTTAGGAAAGCGAAGGGTGATCGTCAAAGAAGGCGACTGGTGGATCAAGACAGACCGGAGATGGCGTTCTCTTAAAACAGCCGCAGATCTCGAAGCGTTTCTGCATCACGATATTCAAGGCGAGCTGTTCATTTTTGAAAAAGTCGAAAACATGAAAGGCAAAACCATTCTTAAGGGCCGCTGCTTTGACAAAATGAGAACAGAGTCGCTGCCCCTCTCGTTAGTCGTGAGTACTGAGAAAAAACTGCCCTCTTCTTCTGGCAAAAGCGGATCACCACAACAACCGATCATCGCGAAAAATAAAATGACAATGCCTTCTATCCAGCACCAGAATAATAATGACGGGGAAGAAAAAGAGTGAAAAAAAGTTTGTTACTTCTTCTTCCTCTTTTGCTTTGCGCGGAATCGATTTCTGAAAAAAAAGCCTCGCTTGTTCAAAAAAACAGTTCGATTGGCACCGATGTCTCCTTTCTCAATGACCAACTCTCATCTTTGAAAAAAAACTTAAGAGAAGCGTATGGCAAAGCAAATCGGTTAGCCAAAGAGCAGGCAGATGAAGCGGCTTACCAAACTGTTTTGGCTGAAGTCAACCGGCTTAAAAAGCAAAAGCAACTCTTAGAAGAATCGTGGCGCCAAACAGCCGTGGAAGAAGGGAATCAAGACGGGGAAGCGTATTCGCTCTGGGATCAAGAAGAAATTACCTTAAGCCAGCTAGTGATGGAGTATGGATCGGCAGATTATCTTTACGTAATCCCTCCAGAGTATGCCGCCATGAAACTCAATCTTTATTCAAATATCCCCATCCCTCGTCAATCGTGGACAGATCTTTTGGAGATGATGCTTTACCATAACGGTTTTGGACTCAAAAAACTCAATACATATGCCCGCCAGCTCTATCTATTAAAACTCGACCTTGGCGCAGTGCAAACGATTGCTTATCGCCTAGAGCAAGTGGCTGCAGCCCCCGATGGAAGCCGTATCTGTTATCTTGTCATTCCTCCCGTTGAACAAGTCAAAACCGTCTTCCAGTTTTTTGAAAAATTTTCCGATAACAAACAGACGTTTGTGCATCAACTAGGTAATAAGATTGCGATCGTTGCTGCAAAAGAAGAGATCGAAAAGTTAATCGACTTCTACGATAAGGTTTGGGAGGGGCATAACGGAAAAGTCACGCGGGTGGTCCACGTCAGTAAGATCCATCTCAGAGAGATGGAAAAAATCTTGACGACCTTTTTTAACGAGGCATTAGAGAAAGGCCGTGCGCCCTTTGGAAAGCCCGAACAGGAAGGCCTCGGAATTTTTGCTCTTGGCAATAGCAACAGTCTTGTGTTCATCGGCTCGAAAGAGACCGTTGACCGAGCAGAAAAAATCGTCAAAGAGACCGAGGAGCAGTTAGAAGATCCGTCAGAAATGACAATCTATCTCTACACCTGCCGCCATAGCGACCCGAATGACCTTGCACAAACGTTAGAAAAAGTTTACAGCTCCCTTATTTACGCAGGGCAAGAAGGTGTTCCTCAAGAAACAGAGCTGAATTATCACACAACTATTCAAGGCGCCAAGTCTCCTCCGGAAGGGTATCCTCCCACACAACCGCTTGTCATCACGCCGCCTCCGCTCAATCCAGGAATCATGACCAAAGTGGAAATTGAACAAAATGTTCCCGGCCATTTTATCCCTGATCCAAAGACCGGCACTGTTTTAATGACTGTACGGCGAGATACACTGGGAAAAATCAAAGAACTTCTAAAAAAGCTTGATATTCCCAAAAAAATGGTGCAGCTCGAGGTGTTGCTCTTTGAAAGAAGAATCAATTCCCATAACAATTTTGGCCTCAATCTTTTGAAATTAGGCAAAACCCACAACGGTGTTACTTATAGACCCGTCGGCGGTCCGGACATCGATATGAAAGATAAAGCAACATTCGGCAAAGGAGTCTTGCAATTTTTCTTCCACGGCCCTGCCCATAAGTACACGCCCCATTTCGATATCGCTTATAATTTCTTACTTACCCAAGACGATATTCAGCTTAATGCAGCGCCTTCAATTATCACGGTAAACCAGACACCTGCGGCCATTTCGATCATGGAAGAGCTCTCGATCAACAACGGCGCGGCCCCTATAAATACGAGCTCCGGCCAGATCGCCTTTGAAAAGTCGTTTTCCAGAACGCAATACGGGATCAACATTATTCTGACACCAACGATCCATATGCCAGATGAGGCCGGTGAAGAAAAAGGAGCGGTCACACTCAAGACGAATATCTCCTTTGACACGACTTCAAAACATGACAAAGACAAACAGCCGAATGTCGACCGGCGCCATATTGAAAACGAAGTCCGTGTTGTCGACGGAGAAACTGTTGTACTTGGCGGACTTCGCCGCAAATCGCAGGAAGATCATGAGGAAAAAGTGCCTTTCTTCGGCGATATTCCTCTCTTAGGAAGATTTTTCGGCACCACCCGATTGATGGACCATGATACCGAGCTCTTTTTCTTTATCACTCCCAAAATTGTCTACGACCCCAAAGCAGAGATGGAACACATCCGCACAGAAGCGCTCAAGAAAAGACCAGGAGATATCCCTGAATTTTTGGTCCTCGTCGATGAGGCGCGAGAAAAAAATGCCAAGAAGTTTTTCAAACAGAGCTTAAAGACATTCTTCTGCCATGAACGATAGGGAGAGTACTCAAAAAATTTTACCGCCCGGGCTGTGTCAAAGCCCCGGGGATTCGACTATCGACAAAGGGGGTAGTATTAATCCAATACAACCCCCTTTGTCGATAGCGGATCCGCGGGAGCTTTCACATCAGCCCGGACGGCAAAATCTTTTGAGTACTCTCCCTAGATCAGAAATACTGTGCCAAGAATTTAACATTCTCTATGTAACGAATCTCTCTTCGTATCCATTTGTTCGTGATAAAGTACAAATGATCCCTTATATAATGGCAAAAAGCCATCTCGCTTTGCCCGTCGATGAAAAAGAAGATGTTTTGATCGTTGCTTTGGAAAATCCCCTCGATCTGGAAAGTTTAGAAGAAATCCGCTGCCATACCGGAAAAAAAATACGTGAGATTTGCGCGCCGCAGCAAGCCTTAGAAGCTGCCATTGAACAGTGCTATCACCAAAAAGAAGATGCAGCCTCGGCTCTGATCGCAACGCTGAAAGAAAACAGTTCTGAAGGCGCGATCGAAACAGAAGGATACGATCTTCTTGCTCAAACAGCCGATTCTCCGGTTATTCGTCTTCTGAATATGGTGATGGCCGAAGCCATTGGGCAAGGAGCTTCTGACATCCATTTTGAGCCTTCAGAACAAGGGCTGGTGATCCGGTACCGCATCGATGGCGTTCTCCAGCTTCGTCATGTTCCTCCCAAGGAGCTTCAACCACAACTGCTCACCCGGATTAAAGTCTTAGCTCGCCTCGATATTGCCGAACAACGGCTTCCTCAAGATGGACGAATTAAATTGAAAATTGGAGGACGCGAGATCGACTTTCGTGTCAGTACAATTCCCGTTGTTTTTGGAGAAAGAGTTGTTCTCAGAATTCTCGACAAGAGCAATATCGTTCTTGGATTAGATCGGTTGGGCATGCCGCCGAATGTTTTAGAAAAATTCAATAAGCTGATCCAATTGAGCGAAGGGATTATTTTTGTCACCGGGCCGACAGGAAGTGGAAAAACAACGACGCTCTACAGCGCAATCAACGATGTCAATTCTCCTGAAGTCAACATCATGACAATTGAAGATCCTGTCGAATATAAACTGCAAAATATGGCTCAAGTGGGCGTCAATCCCAAAATCAATCTCGATTTTGCTAGAGGCCTTCGGCATATCTTGCGGCAAGATCCCGATATCATCATGATCGGGGAGATCCGCGATAAAGAAACCGCCGAGATTGCGATTCAAGCGTCCCTCACAGGCCACCTCGTTCTCAGTACGCTTCACACCAATGATGCCCCTTCTGCCCTAACGCGGCTTGTTGAGATGGGAACGGAGGCCTATTTGCTCTCATCGACGGTTGTCGGAGTTTTAGCGCAGCGCCTTGTTCGCACCATTTGCTCCCATTGCAAAGAAAGTTATCTGCCCACGCAGCTTGAATGCAAAGAACTCGGGATCGAGGTAGCACACCCTTTCTATCGCGGGCGCGGATGTAGCAACTGTTTCGATCTTGGATATAAAGGACGGCACGGCATTTATGAACTCATGGTCATGAATCACCCTGTTAAACAACAGATCTTGAAAAGCGGTGACGCCGTTGAGCTCAGAGAAGTCGCTCTCGAGCACGGCATGGTCCCACTCCGAACGGCAGGAACCGAGCTTGTTTTAAATGGAGTGACAACCGCTGCTGAAGTGCTACGCGTGACCCGCGGCTGC
>DASUCX010000007.1:0-4468 GCA_036275855.1 Rhabdochlamydiaceae bacterium | reverse complement strand
GCTTTACGATCGCGGAGCCGCGGGAACTTTCGCATCAGCCCAAAAGGCACTTTTTCAACCGATCGCGGTATCAACAAATCTCTGTTGTTTTTGGGGGAGAGATTCTGTAAAATATCCCCATGTTGAAAAAAGTCCCCATCATCGCTGCTAACTGGAAAATGTACAAGACTGGAGCGGAGGCTCAAGAATTTCTTACCCAGATTCAGGGGAAGATTGCCTCTTCTGTCAAAGTCTTCATTGCACCGCCGTTTACAGCTTTGCCTATGATGGCTTCTAAAGAGATTGTTTTAGGAGCCCAGAATATGCATGAGGCCGAAGAAGGCGCCTTCACCGGCGAGATCTCTGCCCGGATGCTCAAAGATGCCGGCGCTAAGTTTGTGATCTTGGGCCATTCCGAGAGGCGGCGTCTTTTCCATGAGACCGACGCTCTAATCCATCAAAAACTTAAAAAAGCCATTTCCAGCGGGCTTCTTCCCCTCTTGTGTATTGGGGAGTCTTTAGAAGACCGCGAGTCTAAGAAAACTTTCGATGTTCTCTCAACTCAACTTAAAGCTGCACTCGCTGGCGTTTCTTCTTCTGAGATCGTTCTTGCTTATGAGCCCATTTGGGCGATCGGCACCGGTAAAACAGCAACTCCTGAAATGGCTCAGGAAGTCCACCAATTCTGCCGTAGCTTTTTGAAGAAACTCTGGGGAGAAGTCATCGCTGCTCAAACATCGATCCTGTATGGCGGTTCTGTGACACCTGAGACCTCTCCTGCCTTAGCTAAGCAGCCTGATATCGATGGGGCCCTCGTGGGAGGAGCTTCTTTAGACGTTGCAAAATTTATTCAAATTATTCAAGGATTTCACGTATGACGTTCTTATTTTATACCTCGATTTTCGTCTTTATGCTAATCGCTGTGGTGCTTTGCCTGGTGATTCTCGTCCAGGAGAGCAAGAGCTTAGGGCTTGGGGCCTCTTTTGGAGGGGATCCCGGAGAGTCGCTCTTTGGAACATCGACAGCAGATGTGATGAAGAAGTTCACCGCATGGCTTGTTGTGATTTTCATGATCTCTTGCGTTCTTCTCTCGATTTGGTCGGCCTCCATTGGATCCCACCGCGTTAAGTCGCTTCCGACGTCGATAGAGGAAATTCAGCCAAAATAATCCAGAAAATCGACGAACCCTTAAATTCGAAAGAGGTCTAATGAAGCTAACGTTCTGCTATTACGGAAATCCGATCCTCCGCAAGAAAGGCGAGCCTGTGACTGAGATTACCGAAGAGATTAAAGAACTTGTCCATGCCATGATCGATTATTTCGATCATCATAACGGCATCGGCATGGCGGCTCAGCAAGTCGGGAAAGCCCTCAAGCTTTTTGTTCTTAGACGCTATATCCATCTTCCCGATGGGAAATGGACGGTGTCTGAGCCGCACGTCTATATCAATCCTAAAATTCTCGAGGTCTCTAAAGAGACATGGGTCGAAGAAGAGGGGTGCATGTCAATCCCCAAGCTCAAGCTGCCTGTTGAGAGGCCTCTCTCGATCAAGATCGAATCGACGAAGCTAGATGGGAGCCGGATTGTGGAAGAGCTAGAAGGGATCAATGCCCGTGTCGTGTTGCATGAAAACGATCACATCAATGGCGTCCTCTATATCGATCGAGTCGAAGAGAAATACCTCAAACCCGTCGAAGCGCAGCTCCGCGAGATTAAGAAGAAATACAATTAAGTTTTGCTTGATTGAATCGCGAAGGTTTCCAGGAGAAAGGCGTTAAATTTAGGATAGTAAGACTCAAGGTATGTCTGGAAGGCTGTTACAAAATCTTCATAATTATCCATTTCGAAGATCCCAAGATTGTCATCGATGAAGCGGAAAATTTTTCGTTTGTGATCGATTTGAACATTAACAGCATGCCCGCCGTCTGGTGAGACCAGGCTCAAAAGGCCTAAAAAATTCTCTTTCGGAGAAAGGCATTTAATGAGTTCCTTGGGAGTTGTGCAATACGGTTTTGTATCGCTTGAAATAAGACCGAGTCGTTCACATGATTTTTTTTGCAGAGCTGCGGCTTCTTTAGTAGGAATTAGGCCCACTTTTGCATCATTATAGACGGAGTTTAGTCTAGCTTGAGTGACGCGGCCTCCTTGCGTGCTCCCCATTTGAATATCCTCTGCTTTTGAAGCTGGAGTCTTCAATAGCAGCAACTGCCGATCTAACGAGTTTTGTAAGCATGTTCCTTCGGCTACGTTTCGGTGAATGTCAGCTGCTTGAGAATAAGGTTTTTTGATCTCTTGTGCGTAAGTTGCAAACCATGCATGCTGCTTTAGCATGTATTCTTTATAAGCCTTATCATAAAAATTTTCTAAGTTCTTAAAAAGAGCGTTATCGCGTTTATTGAAATAGTCATTAAAAAGCGCCGTCGAGGAAAGCATTTCTTGGGTCAGCCCGCTGAGGTATTTTGATTCAAACATAGCGCAAAGCTGGGGGATAAAATCTTCAGCGCTCAAATTAGGATAGAGGGCGAATAACAGATCCAAAGGAACTTTCGTCAGTTCTTGCAGAGATTTAACAGAGTTTTTCCAGCGAGCTTCACAAAGGGATCGTGCAAAAATATGAAAATTCTCTAATTTAGAAATTAAGTGAATGAAATTCTGGACGAATTCTTTATTAAAGGCTTTGTTGGCTGGCTGTATTCGAGAAACCGCGCATTCGACACGTTGTTGAACGCCATCCTGTACTAATTCGCCGTGTTTTTTTTCAATCGCAAGAGCCATTTCGCTCATTGGCTGTTTGGAGCACGTATTTAAAGATTTTATCATCTGACGTGTAAGGCCCTCGTCAATTTTTTTGATAAAAGGATGGGCATCATCCAAGCCTTTTTTAAAAGCAGGAGCGGTCTTCGACACAATATCATTGGCCCGTACTTCCATGGGCCCTGCTTTAAATCGGTCTTGAATGGCATCAAAGCATTTTTCATAAATAGCCGTTTCTTCGGGAGATAAGATTCCAAAATCGGAGAGACTGGCTAGTAGAGTACGAAGCTCCCGCATGTCGCTTTTAAAACTTGGGCTGTTTGAATCTAAAGATCCAAGTTTTTCTCTGAACTTTTGCTCTATTTTTTGTCCTTTTGCTTTTATTGCAGGAAGTTGGGCCTCCATTCTTTGGATGAGGTTGGTAAAGGGGTGGGTTTGATTACGGGCGAAATATTCTTGATCAAGCTTGACGATAGAGTCATAGAAGGAGAGGAAAAGACCACAGTCGCTAGCCTTTGGCAATTGATCTAACGCCTTAGAGGCAATCTCCTGCACTCTTTGGACAGTTCGATCAGGCTTTTCAAACATTAATTTTAAAGTTTCTGGAGATAATGAGCGTAATGTATTAAATCCACTAATATCTTTAATAGACATTACATTAACCTCGTTATAACTTAATTATAACAGGCTAAATTAATTAATTGATATTAAAAACAATTAATGTGTAATCAGCTTGAAATCAAGGGGTTATAAGAATATTCCAAACAATTTTGATCTTTTCGCGCTGAAAAATTGATTGGGATGGGTTTATGCAAAGAAGTCGTCTTCTTTAACCACCTTAGTCTTAGCAGGTTGATTTTGGTTGAAAAAGTCCTTAACAAGTTTTTTGTGTTCAGGGGTAGGGGTTGTATAAGTGGCATCCCATTCCCAATCAATATCAGCGGGGGTGGCTTTAGGTGTGTGCAAAGCGTGCAGTTTACTTTTGAGGTCTATGAACTTTCGATAATGTTCTGTCGCCGCAGCTCTGACTGGGCTTTGATTTGAATCAACTTCTGAACTCATAGCAGCCTACCTTTGTTGGCAAACATGATAGCAAAAACAAGACTATTTAACAGGTCTTAAAATTTTATTTAAACCAGTATTTAAAATTTTTGTTCATAAATTGCTTTTGAAGGAGACTGTGAGCTCTGCAATTCCATTCGGTTGTATCCGAAGAGTGGTCTTCTTAAAATCGATCATGCGGTTTTCCGTCAGTTGGAAAGACAACAAGGTTGGGATCCGATGGAACCCTTCAATTGCCTCGCCATCGCAGCCGGGTGTACGTTTTCCAATCAGAGCTAAGTAGTTACGATCGACTAAAAGTTTTAAATCCTCTTTTTTCAATCCTGTAGCCCCTAAAATGAACGTCGATGAATCTGCTTGATATGAAGAGTTAAGCACTTCAAACTGCGCTGAATTTTCTAAAGAGTCTTTAAAGAGTTGGAGATCATTGAAATTTAAAAACTCCCATCGGTTTGTCTCAGGTGAGTAGGTCATAGTAAATGTCGAATCAAGAGCCCTAAAACCTAAGCAAGGAGTTCCGGGGGGAATATCTTGCGAAAATAGATAATGTACCGCCACCGATTATTGCAACACAAATTTGCGCTTAAATTATTTTCCATAGAGCAAAAAGTCCCGCTCGCATCGTCTCCGCGAGGTGCGTAGGGCTCACTCGCGATGCCTTCGCTGTTCTTT
>DASUCX010000006.1:0-5305 GCA_036275855.1 Rhabdochlamydiaceae bacterium | reverse complement strand
ATAGTTTTTCCTCTTGTTTCGACCCTTGCGTGAGCAGGGTCGCTTTAAATTTCTGAGCTTGAAACTGCGTCGCTTTACCTGCAATAGAAAAAGAGACATCTTGTGCGATTCCGCGGAGAAAGGCTTGTGACGGATCGACTGCCGTGGGAAGTTGAATGCCGGGGACTCTAAAGAGCGAAAGGATCACGGAATTGGCAGCAAATCTCTGTGTAGAGTATTGGTAAATCCCTTGATCGGCTTCAAAGAACCGCATCTGCTGCATCACGACATCTCCCTCAGCATAGAGCTTATCCTGCATCCAGCACTTGATGTGTTGGAGATTTTCGATAATATCGATTTTGTCATCGATTGGCAATAAAGTTAAAACAGAACTTTTACTATCGATCCGGTAATGGAGCCTTGAGTGGTCTTGCTGCGAGAGCCATAAATCTTTTCTAACACCGGCCCGCGTCTGATGGGTCTGCTCGCTTTTAGTGGCTCTGGCAACTGCCCTGCCTGCCTCTAGCAGCTTGACGTACTTCACACGATCAGACGAAGTCAGATAAACAAGTTTGAATAGCCATCCGCAGCTGAGTGCTGCCATGCAAAGCGCAGAAATAAAAATCGCTCTTTTAAACATGAATAATATCGTAAATTTTTTTAAGTTCTACCATCAATGCTTTCAGCTGGTCGAAAGGGTAGACCGACTCTTTATCGCTTTTGGCTTCAGCAGGATTCGGATGAGATTCGATAAAGAGGCAGTCGCATCCCGAGGCAATCGCTGCTTTTGCCAGCGTCGGGATAAACTCTCTTTGTCCGCCCGATGAGGTCCCATTGCCTCCGGGAATTTGAACCGAATGCGACGCATCAAAACAGACAGGATATCCCAATTTTTGCAAAATCGGAATCGTGCGCATATCGCTCACGAGATTATTGTAGCCGAAACTCGTGCCCCGATCGGTCAATATGATCTGATCATTGCCCGTCGCCACGAGCTTATCGACGACATTGGTCATGTCCCATGGCGCCATGAATTGTCCCTTTTTCACATTGATCACCGCGCCGGTTTTTCCTGCTGCTGTCACGAGATCGGTCTGGCGACAAAGAAACGCGGGGATCTGAAGAATATCGCAGACAGCTCCCGCAGCGGTTGCCTCTTCCGGAGAATGGACATCGGTGATCACAGGTAGATCAAGTTCTTTTCGTACCCTCTCTAAAATTTTGAGCCCTTTTTCCAATCCGGGCCCACGAAAAGAATGGTAAGACGACCGGTTTGCCTTGTCGTAGCTCGATTTATAAATCAAATTCAGCCCCAGCGATAGATAGAGTTCTTTTAAGAATTCAGCGGTTTTCATCGCATGGTCTTCGCTTTCGATCACGCAGGGACCGCACATGATGGCGAGCGGCTGTCCTTTGCCGATGAGAAAATTTTTAACTTTGACGAGCCTCATACAAGTAAATCCTTCACTGAATAGAGTCCAGGAGGTTGAGTTTTGATAAATTGTGCGGCTAAAAGAGCTCCGCGGGCAAACACTTCTCTTGATTGTGCCTGGTGTTTGAGTTCGATCCGTTCGCCATTCATTACAAAAACAACCGTATGGTCGCCAATGATATCTCCCGCGCGGATGGAATGGATCGGAATTTCTTTGTCGCCCCTGTCTCTCAGGTCACACAGGGCTTTCGCGAGTTTCAGGGCAGCTCCGCTCGGTTTATCTTTTTTGGTTTGGTGGTGGGCCTCAATGATTTCTATTTGACAAAGCCCGTTCAATTGCCGAGAGATCTGCTGGGCAGCCTCCAGTGTCACAGCCATGCCTAAGCTGAAATTGGGAGAGAAAAGAATGGGGATTTGCTGAGACATTTTTTGAAGCAGCTGCATATTTTCCTCTGAATGTCCTGTCGTGCCGATGACCGCAGGTTTGTGATGCTCGGCGCAGCTTTTCAAGAGATCAGCCAAGGCAGCATGGGAAGAAAAATCAATCGCCACGTCCGCTGTTTCTAAACTATTTTTTAACGACAGCTTGGCGTCGTTTTCAATCAGAGCCGCAATCGTCCGGCCCATCCGGCCTCCGATCCCATGTACATAGAGGGATGTTTCCATGGCCTTAGCTTAACATAAGTGCGACTGCTGAGCAATGTGAACTATAAATTGTTGACTTGGGGAGAAATGCGCTTTCCTACCAAAATGAAATTGTCTACAGGCACTCCATGAATGGTCTCTTTTCCCTCGGAATCTATTTGAATGATATCATGTTTTTTAAAGTGAGCGATCAGTTGCTCGCGCATTTCAAAAGTAGTGACATTCACAGCTCCAATCTCTTCAGGTAAAATACGGTAAGGGATCATCACTTCATGCTTCCTTTTGGCGTTGGATACATGAAAGGGGAAATAGCGTATAAAATCTAAAATGTTTTTGCGATTTGAGTAGAGAAGATCTTCTTTAGACCCAGCCATATCATTGTTATATTGATAAGACCCACGGTTTAAGGCTTTAAGCGAAAAATAGAGTCGAATATCAGAGGTATATCCGAGTTTTTTTAATTTTTTTTGCTTATCAACATCTTTCTGCCACACCATCTGAGTGAATATACTGTTTGAACACCCAACGTGTATCCCTTTTTTGTTTATTCCAGCTGTATTTCTCATTTCAACAGAAAGCATGCCATGTTTCACAATATTGGTAATTCTATCCAAATTGTCTGCTGTTAGGGTATAGGAGTATTCCATAGTAACATCATTCAGGAGGGCTGCTGTTAAAGCACTACACCCTAATGCACGGACTTCTTTGTCAATGGGGATGGAATAATGGACAAAGCCAGGCAAAATCTCTGTTTCCTGAATCTGGTAAGTTTCAAAATGGCTCTTCATCGCAGGAGCGATTTCAATGATTTTTTGCCTTAGGTCCTCTGGGGAGAGTTCAAGGAGAGGTTCTTCGTTGACTAATTTATCTGCCTTAGGAGGGTAGAAAAATTTAAAGAGAAAGTTAAGCTTCAGTTTCTCTAAATCTTCAGCTGTAGAGACTGTAAGTGCTTCTTCCAAGTTAAAAGCCTTAAGAAATTGATGGAAACTCTCAATATCTTGTTCTCATTTTAATGAAACTTTTACAAAATCAGACATTTTGTCAGGATTCAGGAACAAGCTCCCGACACCTTTTACATGCAAGGCTGATGGCTTCGGGCTATAGTCTTTTTTTTCCCAGACATGTTTCATTTCGACACTGAGCTTTTTACCTTTTAGTGAAGCCGCAAACTGCCGGGCTTGTTCTGGAGAGGATTTGTGAAGAGCCTCAAGATGTTTTAATACCCGTTCTTTATACTGTTCAGAGATCCTAAAGTGGAGTTCTGTAACGTGAGACCCCTTTTCTGTGACTGCGTATTGAAAACGTAGATTTGCTCCTTTAACTAACTGTTTTCCATAGCCGTAAAAATAAGCGCCGAAATCTTGTTTTTCTCCTGTCGTGGGATTGATGAGCACAACTCTTTTTGCCTCAATTTTCTGCACCAGGTTTTTGAGAGGATGGTCATTAAATGAAATTGCCTCTTCAAGAGCCTCCACGGAAGAGCCGTCATTCCTCTGAATTTGCGTCAATCCATCTTCTAATGGAACTTCTTCCGTGGGGATTTGCTGTAATTCAGGAGTGTCTTGCGATGACTGTTCTTGCGTAGAGTGAGAAGGGTCGTTGATAACTTCTTGCGTTTCAGCAGGGTCAGCATTTTTCTCAATGAGTAGATCCGTTTCTTCAGCCATCTCTTGATTGCGTTTTAGCAAAAACTCTAACGCTTGGATGTTTTTTAGAATGACGTAGGATTGATAAGCTTGATAAAAACGGGTGATGCCCATCAGCCCTTTAGCTATGGCTACCGGTGTTTTTTCATGCAGATAAGTTCCTGCTTGATGAGCTTCTTTTCCTGCTTGATAAGCCTGATAAAGACTTAAACAGGCGTGAAAAATTAAAGAAACAACCGTCCATTGGGGAGAAAAGGGCTTTAGAAGGGATAAAAGGTACAATGAGGTTGAAATGAAGCTGCCCAACCTTTCGACTCTTTTTTCTTCAGGAAGATAAAAATACTGCAAGAGTTCTAAGGTCGTATTAACAATCAAACCTGCACGGAGTTCAAAATAAGTAAAAGCAAGCTCTGCAACGTTTTTGGCAATTTCTGCAGCATCCTGATATTTATGTGGAGCTTGCAAGAAGGAGTACGAGGCTTGAGTGATATTCCATAGTCCAAAAGCATAAGAGATTGGGAGCTGCGCAGGTTTACAAAGAGAGATAAAAGGTAAAACAAGCTCAGCGGTCAGTTTTCCGTATTTGATCCATTGATCCTTCTCTAGAGAAGGTAAAAGGGCGATATTTTCCCAATTTCTAGAATAATATGATGATGGTGTTACCATTGAAATAATCCCGTTTTTAATGCCGATATTATAGTTTAAATAAACTTTAATTTATATAACAATGTTTTATTTAATTAAGCGTGTTTGTAATTAATGAGTTCTTTTTTTAAATAAACAGAAGCCTCATTAAATGGTGGGCTGAAGCCACCATTTCTTGATCTCAAATCATATTTTGAATTGATCTTTCTTCCCAATAGAGATAAGATTTCACGAAACCTATCCCATTAGGTTCAGGGACTGATAGCTCAGTGGATAGAGCACCCGCCTTCTAAGCGGGTGGTCGCAGGTTCGAATCCTGCTCAGTCCGATTTTTTGCCCGAAAAAGCGGAAGAAGCACGCCAACGATTTGGCCTGCATTATGCCTCAAATGAGGCGAATAAAAAAGAGGAAGGTTAATAATAAACAAAGCATGCAAACATCACAGGCGCAGAGGTAAGTGTCTGATGTTAAGTGAATTATAGTTGAAATTTGACTGCATTCCACTGTTTTGTGTTAAAAGTTTGGATTGCATTCCATGCTTTTAAGTGATATATATGGATTAGAATACAGAGAAGGTTTTCCATGTATGAAAAAATTGTAGAACTCAGTCATCAGTTTCTCAAAGTCAAAAACTCTTCTTATCACCGCTATTTCATTCGCAAACATTCATTGACCCATCGTATGTCTATGATTTTGGGGCAGCGGGGTGTAGGAAAAACCACCACGCTCGTTCAGCTGCTTTTAAAAGAATCCGGAGGCGATCGGTTCGATCCCCGCATCTTATACGTCCAGGCCGATCATTTTGCTTTGGGCGGCCTATCGCTGTATGAAATTGCAGAGCAGTTTCAAATGCATGGAGGAAAATGGCTGGCCATTGATGAAATTCATAAATATCCCGATTGGTCCAAAGAATTAAAGAGCATTTTCGATACGTTTACTCATTTAAAATTATTCGTTT
>DASUCX010000005.1:0-6023 GCA_036275855.1 Rhabdochlamydiaceae bacterium | reverse complement strand
TCGCTCCAGACTCAAAAATTTGTGCAGCTTCCTTGCATAACTAAACGTTATTTTTGATAAATGGTATTACCCCCGCGAAAAAAATCGAAAAGTAGGCTCAAAAGAACCCGAAAATCGACAGAACCTGCGTTACGCAAGAGGTCTAATCATGATTTGGAAAACTCCCCTCTCACTCAAAGATCTCCAAAAAAAATGTGAAAATACCTTCATTTCGCATCTGAAAATCGTCTTTACGGAAGTCGGTGACGACTATTTGAAAGCCCAAATGCCCATGGGACCTTACCTAAAGCAGCCGATCGGCATCATGCATGGCGGCGTCTCTTGCAGCTTGGCCGAGACTGTTGGCACCGCTGCAGCTAACCACTGTGTCGACGCAACTACCCAGCACTGTGTCGGGCTCGATATCAATACCAACCACCTCCGTCCTGTAACTTCAGGCATCCTTACTGCAACGGCAAAGCCGTATCATCTTGGCAAAAAAACCCAAGTCTGGTCGATCGAGATCCATGACGATCAAAATCACCTTGTTTCAGTCACGCGTTTGACAGTAATGGCGCTACCTAAATAGACCTCTTTCGAAATTTAGGTTCTGTCGATTTTTCGGTTCTTTTGACCGATTTTCAACTTTTTTTACAGGGGTCATATCAGCTTTCGTATATGACCCCTGTAAAAAAAGTTGAAAATCGGTCAAAATAATCCGAAAAATCGACGAACCCTAAATTTCGAAAGAGGTCTAATGAATGAAAAACGACTCTTTTTTGCCGCAGAAATCACTGCCACTTGGCCCCACGACTTACCGGCTGGAAGAGCCTTGGAAGAAGAACACCGCCACATGACATTGGCATTCTTAGGGACAACCTCTTCTTCACAACTATTAGAAAAAACAATTCCTCTCCCTCCTTTCCGCATTGGGCCGGCGAGTTATACGACAAAATGGATCTTCCTGCCAAGCGAACAAGACGCCCGCGTTGTTGCTGCTGAGACTGCATCGATTGGCCTGCTTCTTGGTTATCAACAAACCCTCTCGGGGTGGCTCAAGAATCAAGGTTATGCTCTTCACGACTCGCGGCCTTTCTTCCCGCACATTACTCTTGCTAGAGGACCTTTGGATGTCGAAGCCTGGAAAAAAATCCCTTGCCAAATCCCCTTCTATTTCCGCTCGATAGCTCTCATGGAAAGTTTAGGACACTCTCGCTATACACCTCTCTGGCGCCACTCCTTGATCCCGCCTTTTGCAGAAATCGAGCACACCGCTGATATTGCATTCCTAATTCGCGGCGCTGATTTTGATGACCTTTTCCTTCATGCCCAAACCGCGCTGGCTTTTAAATTTCCTCCGCTCATTGCTTATTTCTCCCAAGAAAAAAACTTCTCCTCATTAGATACCGTAATTGCCGCGCTCAATGAACGTATTGCAAAAGCCGATCTCGCTATCGGCGTTCCGTTTAAAGCCGTGAGCTATCATGACGAAATTCGCTTCCATACAAGTCAGTTAGAATGGAAAATGATTGTCGATGTCTAATTTAACACAGATTGCTCCAGCAACTTACGAGATGCCCAAAGAAGGGGCCATGAAAGTCCCTGGCCTAATCATTGCCACTCCCAAGCTCCTGAAAGCAATGGATATCGAAGAGCCACTCAAACAAGTCCGCAACGTTGCTTGCCTACCCGGCATCGTCGGTTATAGCATTGCCCTCCCCGATATGCACTGGGGTTACGGTTTTCCTATCGGCGGAGTCGCTGCGATGGATGCAACAGATGGCGTGATCAGCCCCGGCGGGGTCGGCTATGATATTAATTGCGGCGTCCGCTTAGCCCTCGCCCCGATCAAATTCAAAGACCTGCAATCTTCCGTCCGAGAACTGCTCATCCATAAAATCTTCTCCTTGGTCCCTTCAGGCGTTGGGAAAGGACATAAGCAAAAATCCCTCACCGAAACCGATTTTAAAAATCTTTTGCTCAAAGGAGCCAAATGGTCGGTTGAGAAAGGATACGGCTTTGCCCGCGATCTCGACCATATCGAAAGCCATGGGATGATCGAAGGCGCCACCCTTGAAGTTGTCTCAAGCTTAGCTAAAGACCGCGGCAAGGACCAGCTTGGGACAATAGGCTCCGGCAATCATTTTGTCGAAATCGGAGCTATCGAAAAGATCTTTCTTCCCAAAACTGCGGAGACCTGGGGCATCGAAAAGGGACAAACCTACATCTTGATTCATTCAGGCTCCCGCGGATTCGGCCATCAAATCTGCCAAGACACACTTGATGAATTCATCAAACTCGGGTTTGCAGAAAGGCTTCCCGATCGTCAGCTCGTTGCAGCGCCCATCCAAAGCGCGCACGGCCAAAAATATTTCAGCGCAATGGCTGCTGCAGCCAACTTCGCTTTCAACAACCGGCAGCAGATCCTCCATCTCGTCCGAAAAGCTTTTGAGGAAGTGCTCCATATTCCTGCTGAGAAAATTCAGCTCCTTTACGATGTCTGCCACAACATTGCTAAATTCGAGACCCATGTTTTCAACGGAGAAAAAAAACAGCTCTGCGTCCACCGGAAAGGCGCCACCCGCGCTTTTGGACCCAATGCCGAAGACCTCTCTCCACTCTTTCGTAACACTGGCCAACCCGTTTTAGTCCCAGGTGACATGGGCCGCGCCAGCCATCTCATGGCAGGGCTTGGCAATCCCCTCACCTGGTGCACGTCCTGCCATGGCGCAGGCCGCGCTCAAAGCCGCGTCAAATCGCTCCAAGCCTGGAAAGGCAAGAATGTTTTTACTCACATGGCCTCTCAAGGTGTCACTGTACTTTCCGATTCTGGCCGCACAGTTGCCGAAGAGATGCCCGATGCTTATAAAGACGTCGATGATGTTGTCGAAGCCGTCCAGCAAGCAGGACTTGCGGCCATGGTTGCTCGGCTTAAACCCAGCTTAGTGATCAAAGGTTAATATACCCAAGGAACTTCAAAATTTGGTTTTTGACCGCGCTAGCTTTGTCAAAAACCAAATTTTGAAATTGCTTGGGTATATCCTCCAAAAAAAATATTGCGCTTAGATAAATCTCCGTGTTAGTATCTCTGGCGACTGCGCTGGATTTATATGATAATTCGAAGATTAGATGTTTTTTTCCGAACGCAACTGACCACCGATCAGCCCGCATTTTTCAACTCCGTCACCAATTATGCTCTCGCTCCTCTCCAATATCTTGTCGGTAAAAATCAATTCCAATCCCTAGAAGGAAGGATCACCCCTGTTTCTCCAAAGCTTCCTCCAAAACCAGATGCCCCCCTTCCTTATTTTGGTACTCTTTGCAAAATTGTACTTTATATCGGAGCTCTCGTCTTGTCGTTATTTGGGACACCAATTGGGACTGTTACACGCTGCTTGAGTTTTTACTGCGATTCATTCCCCATCTCAATCGCCTATTCTAATGCCTATCTTTTGCAGCTGAAGCCCCATGAGCGCACTCCCGAAGAGATGAAGTCCGCGTTCGCCTTCCTTCAAAACTTGAAACCAGAAACTTGCGGTATAATACTCCGCGAGTTGCCCGATGATCTCACTAAAGAGTTCCTTGAGCTGATATCAAACTTGGCCCCAAAAACTCGCGGTGAAGTCGCCAAGTTACTCTTCGGGTTGCCCGATGATCTCAAAAAGAAGTACTGGGATCAGATGTTAACCTTGCCAAAAGTTTGCGGTAAGATACTCTGTGTGTTGCACGACGATCTCAGTAAGATGTACTTGGATCAGATATCAGACGATGAATATAAAAAGCTCATGCCGCATCTGTCCTGGAAATTAATAGCACACTATAAAGAAAAAAAGAAAAAAGAAGCTTTGGATAATTATCTTTCTAAGGCGAATAGGTCGTTGGCAACACTCGAGGAAAAACTGAAGAAAAAACGGAGAGTCGATGAATTCCGTAACGATCCCCTCTATCACTTTCCTCTCTGTTTAATTGGGCAAATAGAAAAAGATCCCGATATTGTCAAACGAGCCGACAAGAATCTTTGGAAGAGATGCGAAAGTCTTAGAAACTCGTGTCTAGACCTTCTATCGCCTGACGACGATGAAGAGAAGATGATGAAAACAACCCATACCAATGCCTATAACATCGTCCTCTCAGCCTTCCAATCCAATACGATTTTCTTCAGTGAATTAAATAAGAAACTCGAATCTAAAATGAAAACGGCTGACATCGAACTTTGGATCGAGAAGGTAAGGGGTGACTCTAAATACCCCTATCTCTATCCCTTTTACACTTATCGTCAAGTTTTAAACTCCATAGGTCAAATGGCCACAAACCTCGAAGAGAGGGCAAAAGTGAATTCTTTGGAAGCAACTTTCTCCTTTTGTTTAGAACAATTGAAACAAACAGACCTCAAAGATGAAAAACCCAATTCGGATCATGCAAACGTGAATGCTCTCATGGATGCGATGGTTCGATTAGATAACATTAATGAACTCAAAAAACTCATAGAAACACAAAAAAATTAAAACCCAAGGTAATCCGATGGCCTGTATAAACATTCTCAACGTCAGAAAAACTGCAAGATTCAAAGCTTCCTCATCCACCCCTTTTGTACCCCCGAAAATCGGGCTTTCAATCATCACAAACGTCGTCGACCCCGCAGCTCTTGAACCTGTACAAGAAGCGTCAAATGATGTGATGCAAGCTCTGCAAAGGCAGCAAACGAGGCCTACGGATGTTTCAGCCTTATCCACTGACCGAGTGAGTATTTCTACTGGGCAGAATCTTAATCGTCTTTTAGATGAAGCGTTCGAAGAACTAGCCCCATCTTCTTCGAGCTCCTCTAAATCCTCAGCCGCTCCAGCCTTACCCTCTGTTGATCAGGATGTTGCCAGTCCTTTAGATGAGGCTGCCCTTAACAGTCTTTTAGATGAAACGCTCGAAGAACTAGCCTCATCCTCTTCGAACTCCTCTACATCCTCAGCCAATCCAGCCTTATTCTCTGTTGATCAGGATCTTGATAGTCTTTTAGATGAACCTTCTTTCGAATTTAGTATGGTCCCATTCTCTTCAAGCTCCTCTACATCCTCAGCCATTGCCAATTCTTATTCCTTTGGTTGGCCATGGGGTCTCTACCAGATAGAAGAACTGATGCTTGATATCATGGCCGCACCAGTTTTTTCACTACTCTATCCACAAAAGATACCCGATTTAGCAAAATCACTTAATCGTCTCATTTTAGACTTGAATTATTTTTTTAAATCCTTCGTTGATACGTCAGAAGATTCTAAACGCTGGTTAGAAAGCGAAGAAGAAAAGCCCTTTTTTTGGTGTACACATCCTTTTGGAACCAGCTACTTCTTGATTACCCATCTTGATCAAGCTACGGACCTCACGCCTCATTTAGATAAAGCGGTCATTAAAGAATGGAAAAACTACTATCAATTGTCTGTTGAAAAGTTAAAAAAACAACACTTGGATTCCTACAATGAAACAGAATTCCCCTTTTCTGAAGACACTAAATCGATGCTCCCGATGATCCAAATGGCGATTAACTCAGCTCAAAATCCACAAATGGTCGAAAAGATGCTGCAGAGCGCGCAGCAAATGCAGAAATTGATTGAAAACCCCGAACTCCTGCAGCAGCAAATGCAAGCACTTGGTGAAACCAGTACGGAGCTGAACCAGCTGCTCCAATCCGCGATTCCTTTCTTTGAACAGCTCGACAAAGTGTTGCAAGAATCGAACAATACCCCGACTGTACAAGCATGGCTCGACAAACGAATGAAAGACCCGACGTATCCACATCAGTTCTACCAAGTGAAGTGTTTAGTCAAACTCTCTTCCCTGATCCCTTCGAGTGTAGAGATCGCCCCATTGGTGAAGACCTACACGAGTTGTTGCGAACGTTTAACGACCCTTGGCCTTCAAAATTATGTCAATGAAGGTCCTTCAGAACGGAATCTAGAGGAGTATAAAGAAATTCGAGCCCACGCGGCCTCCTGCCTTTCTACTCTCAGCTCTCTTTCGAAAGAACTCAAAAAACTAACGCCTGACTCTAATGC
>DASUCX010000004.1:0-5454 GCA_036275855.1 Rhabdochlamydiaceae bacterium | reverse complement strand
TGTGAATTGTTGCTTGTGGGTGGCCAGAGGCCGGAATAGTTTTCACAAGTTCTCCATTCACGAAAACGTTGTAAGCTACCACGTCTGAGCAGGAGCTTGGATCCCATTTGAGGGTTACATTATATTCTTTTTGACCAACGAACTGATCGGTATTTGCTTTGCCCGTTAAATTTGAAGGGGGACAAACAAATCCATTTTTATAAAATATTGTAAAAGGAACACCGCCATAGGAAGATGGGTACCATGTTAACCACTTCTCTGTTGGCGAAGTGACAAAGATCGGCCCAGGGACAAATGTCGCATTGTTGAATAGAACGTTGGAGCCGATAAAATTTTGGTTACGTCTCGCTGTGAAGAATCTCAATTGGTTGCTAAATGTTGTGGTAAAAATGATGTGATCACCTTCGATGGTAAGACCATTCAGACCAATGAAAGGAGTGTTCGGATTTTCATTGTCGCAAACAACCGTGAAGCTATCCGGAATTTCATCAAACACGTTCTTGGTCGTTACACCGGGTCCGAAGAATACATTGTTTTGAGCTATAATTGTGTAATTTTTACCAGATAATCCTATCGGCTCTACCATAGCGGGGATGGTTTGTGGTGCCGAGGCAGAAAAATTGCGGCCAGCTTTAATTAACACATCACCCGACCCTTGGCCAGAGTCTACATTAACGAATATAGAGTCACTAGTTGTCGGCAAGTTGGAGAGATTGTTAATCGTCACATCACGCCCGGCTGTGATTGTCAGCGGTCCAAATGTGTCGACTTGGCAGAATCCTGTGTTATCTGGACTCAGTTCAAAAATAACATCGCGAACTGCTGTAATGTTTAAGGGGACCTGTGCGAGAAAAGGAGAGGACGCTTGCAGACGGACTCTTGAAAGTCCAGGTCCTACAGCACTTTGAACATAATCCCTTCCGGCATTTAAATTAAACGTTCCGCCTTTAGAAGAGTATACAAGGGCGTGCGTTAACACGATGTCTCTTTCGGCATTGAGGGTTAATGTATTACCACTTAAAACAATTTCGTTGATCTCACCATCTGTAGTGATGTCCCCGTTCCCTGAAAAAGATGAAGTGGTACTCACAATCACATTTCCCATTAACAGCTGTGCATTAAGCGTGCCTAGGGATAACACAGCTGATGAAGCTGTTGCGGTAATTGTGCTTCCCACCATGATGTTTGAATCGGGGTTCGCTGGAGAGATGACGATGTCTGAAGGGTCGAGCAGCAATGTCCCTGCATTTCCATGGGGAGCAAGTCTGTCTACGACCCCCTGAAAATCAAGAACCCCTTTGCTAGAAACTTCAACAAAGCCCCCATTGCCTTGTTGAGCTCCTCCTCTTGCAAGAATCGTTCCATAAAATTGAGAAGAATCTGTGCCCCAAATAATGACTCTTCCTCCATTTCCTGAATCTTGGGCGCTTACATCGACTCGAGCCGTCGCATCGAAATAAGTTTTTGAAGCGTTAAGAATGGAGGGATTTGCGCCTTGATAATCACCGCCAATCAGAACTTCCCCTCCTCCCATGGAGGTAAAGGATTGGATTGAAGTATTTTGTCCGATAGTAATTTCATTTCCTAGCAAATGCACTTTTTTAGATCCGATCAATTGCCCTTGAGTTTCTATTTTGCCATTTTGAGAATAGAAGAGAACTTCGCCACTCTGCTGCGTACCTATGTTAAGAGCTGTTGTCGAGCCGGAATGGCAAATGGCAACTTCGTAAATAGATCCGTCTGCTAGATAACGGACTAGACGCCCGGAAATTTGACCCGACTGAACGATTCCTATTTGTTCCCGATTTTTCGTTTCTCTCAAAGGAGTAGACCGTACGTGCAGGCCTAACCCATCAACGGCACCCATAAAGCGGGTTCCCGAGGCCAATAAAACATTGCCATTGGGCGCTTCTATGATACCCTCATTGACGATTTTACGCGCGAGAAAAAGAACATCTTTACCTGAGGCCGATATATTTCCCCGTTGGATGATATCGCAATCACAGATGCCGTTTGCTCTCATTTCTTGTTTCTGTGAAAACTGACCCGTGTTAACCCCAGCTCCTAACGCATAAAATCCATTGCATGAAATATTGGAATTGACATCCATTACAATTCCTTTTTTATTCACAAGATATATTGTGCCATTTGAAGTAAGACTGCCATTCAGTGTACTTGGGGTGCTGGTTTTCACTTCTATTAAAGTCGCGGAGTCTGTACTCGGTTGAAGAATTGTTACATTTTCTTCTTGTCCGATTGAAAAATCATCCCATCGAATATATGTTCTCTCCGAACTGCAATTAACTTGAAGCTGTCCATTCATATTCTCTGTAATCGAAGCTCTTCCGCTTACCACTTCGGGAGCGGTTGGAATCGCCATGGCAAAATGGGGAAAAATGCATGTGAAGAGGATTATATATATTTTTTTCAGAAGCATAGATCATCCTATAATTTTGACTAATTGTTAAAATTTAATTCCCAAAGTTCCACCAAATACGAGAGCTGACATATCAATATCCGTTTCTTTGACACAGTGATAAAGCCCTGAGTTATTGAAATGTGCATAAGAATATTGAGCAAAAATACCTAGCACGCCCCGGCTTAGAAAAGATAGAGTCAGTCCAAATTCGGCCAAAGCGCCGAGAGTCTCTTTGTTAATGTGTTTTTTGACATAGCCTGAATTTCTCATAGATAAGATCACACAAGATGGTCCTGCGCTGAGATAACCACCGAAACTTCTGTAAAATGTGAAGCTATACTTAGGGCCGACTCCAATTGTCCACAGATTGAACATTGTAGAGTGATGGCCGCCGATCGAATGTCCTTCAGAATGAACATAGCTCCCGCTAGCCCAAATGTCTATCGGTTGAAAATGAATGTAGTCCAGCTCCAATCGATAATAAGGAATGTGCGAATGATAGACTTTCCGTACAAGATGTGAAAGCGGATAAAAATCAGCAACGCTGGCCGATGCCTCAAAATGGTAATGCCTGGAGATTTGACCCGACTGATCCTTTCCTATTTGTTCCCGATCGTTCACTTTTTTTGAAGGAGTGAAAGGTAACCAACCGAGAGTGCCAATCAAGTCGGCTCCCGAGGCCAATAAAACATTACCATTGGGTGCTTCTATATTGTGCGCGAAAAGAACTCCTGGCAACATACACAACCCACAAACAACGGATTTCACTTTTTTCGATTGTTTCGGTGCATATCTTGATTTTTGGAACCCGCATTTTGGCCCTACCATAAGCAATCTCTCCCTAAATTGATGAAAAAATCGATTTCAAGAAATGAGCAATCTTATACAGATTTTTTTTTTGGTCAAATATATTAATTTAAATGCTACGGTCTTGCTAAAAAAAATGGGAACCTTCATATCTGGTTCAGATGGCCAGAAAAGATTCTTCGATTACGAATATCCCTCAGATTGACCGGGGAGCACTGAAGCGCGTCTTGGGGGTGTTTGATCTTTTTGCGATCGGCTATGGCGATCTCGGCTCGTCGATCTACTATGCTCTCGGAATCACCGCCTTTTTTGCTTTAGGCGCAACGCCTGTGGCGATGGTCTTAGCCGGGATTGTCTTCATTTGTACGGCTTTATCCTATGCGGAAATGTCGGCGGCTTTTCATGAATCGGGAGGCTCGGCCAGCTATGCGCGGCATGCGTTTAACGATTTGATCTCGTTTGTTGCCGGATGGGGTCTGCTGCTCGATTACATCGTAACGATTGCGATTTCGGCTTTTACTGTGGGGCCTTATCTGGCTCATTTCTTCCCGCGTCTGCAAGACGCAGATGTTCAGGTGCTGTTTACGATTGGATTGATCGCGCTTTTATTGATCATGAATGTCATCGGTGTCAAGGAATCGACACGGACCAGCTTTGTGCTGATGTTTTTTACTGTGATCACACAGATTTTTATTATTTTGATCGGGCTTTTTACCGCTGAAAATCTCAGCAAGTTGATCAGTGGGATCACGATTGGAGGAGGAGGGGCCGATTCGCCGTCGTGGGGTGAGTTTATTAAAGGAACGGCGATGGCCATGGTGGCTTACACGGGAATAGAATCGATCGCTCAGCTCAGTTCCGAAACGAAGAAGCCGATTCGGACAGTACCTCGTGCGATCATCATTACAATGGCAATTGTGCTTTTTATGTATTTGGGACTGACCGTCATCGGTTTTTCTATCTTAACGCCTCATGAGCTGGGGACGACATATGAAGAACAGCCAATTGTCGGGATCGTTGCAAATTTCCCCTGGGGAGCCCATATTTTACTTCCCTGGGTCGGGATTTTAGCTGCGGTCACGCTCTTTGTTTCCGCTAATGCGGGACTCATTGGAGCTTCACGTCTTTCGTTCAATATGGGCGAGTATTACCAGCTGCCTCGGTTTTTTCATAAGGTGCATCCAAGATTCCGGACGCCGTATGTTGCTTTGGCCTTTTTTGCTTTGATCGCCTGTACAGTGGTTGCTCTGAGCAGGGCTAGACTGAGTTTTTTAGCCGACCTTTACAACTTCGGCGCTCAGATCGCGTTTTTCTTTACCCAGCTTTCAGTGATCTTACTCCGGATTAAAAAGCCTAATATGTTGCGGCCGTTTAAAGTTCCGCTGAATATCACCATCAGGGGGAAATCGATTCCGATTCCGGCTGTTGTTGGTGCGATTGCGAGCTTTGGGGTGTGGACTTTGGTTGTCATTACGAAGCCGGAAGGCAGATATATGGGGACTGGTTGGATCATTTTAGGGCTTTTGATGTACTGGGGCTACCGTAGAACGAAACGGCTCTCTCCAATGTCGCAGGTGGTGATCGAGAAAATCAAGATTCCTTCTTTTGCGCCACTCGATATCAAACATATTCTGCTTCCACTCCGTAGTACGACACAAACAGAAACTGTTCAGGTGGCTTGTGAGCTGGCGAAATTGCACAAGGGTAAGATCACAGCGCTCCATGTCATCGATGTGCCGCCTTCGATGCCACTCGATATGTTGATTCCGCATCGCGTTGAAATGGCGAGTTTGGTTCTAAAAACCGCAGAAGCAATCGGGCTTGATATGGGAATAGAAATGGATCTGGAGATTGTTCGTGCTAGATCCATCCCTGAGGCTATTACCGATGTGCTTAATCGAGACAGCTTTGATCTTCTCTTGCTTGAATCGAGCAAAGCTCCCGAAAAAGGGGGACGTCCAACGATGAGTTCTCTCCTCAACGAAATTGTCCAAAAATCTAAATGCAGAACCTGGATCTGCAACTCCAGTACAGCGGAAAACACGCAATCTCTTGCCGAAATCGCTGGGATTAAGAGGTAATATCATTGAACCTATCCCTGTAAAATTTATGAAAAATTTACACGGTTCATTTTCAGATAGATATGACATAGCTGAGCGAGGACAATATCGGGACGGTGATATGGCCGAGCGAAGCTATGCCATAGATGCTGAAAATGAAAGTAAATT
>DASUCX010000003.1:0-4817 GCA_036275855.1 Rhabdochlamydiaceae bacterium | reverse complement strand
GCAGTTTTACGCATATTAATTTAAGATATGCCAATCAACCGATAGGAACGACCCAAGAAGGACATTTTGAAATTGTCTCCCTTACAGGGACTTTTAATGACACAAGCCACCATATTCACCTTAGTGTTTCAAATGAGAAAGGTCAAACGTTCGGTGGGCATATGCTGACTGGAAACTTGGTTTATACCACGGCCGAAGTCGTGGTTGTCGAAATGACCGATCTTATTTTCAGCCGTGAAAAAGATGAAGAGAGCTCAGGCGGTAGTGGATGGGATGAACTGGTTATCAAACCGAGAGATCCGCTATCATAGAAAAAGGCCGGGATTTTACCCGGCCGAATTGGAGGTGGAGAGATTCGAACTCTCGTCCTAAGCAAACATCCAACCCATGACTACATGCTTATCGCCTCCGATTTTTAATAGATCTTACTGGGAGGCGCCCCATTTCAGATCTATCTACCCTATGTAATCTCGGCACTCCTCTTCCATAAGGCGGCGAAGAGGGCCACACCAGGGTTAATGACGAGACTTCTAAAGTTCCTGGTCAGACTCCAGAGTCTCGGAAACGCTCAGCTGTTAGGCTTAAGCAGCTTTCTCGTAGAAGTTTTCTTCTGCGATTATAATTTGCCGATAGTTTAAAGAGGTGATCGACGACCTCCGCATGCCACGAGCTCTCAGCTTCCTAGTCGAAGCCTTTCACCCCCATGATTATTGTATCATATTTAGGCAATAGTATACTATGGATTGTATCATGTTCGAAATCAAGGATCAAGAGAGTTTTCCTGAGCGGGAAGAGAGGATATTGAAGTTCTGGGGGGAAGAAACTATTTTCTTAAAAACCCTGGAGGCGACGAAAAATGGGCCTCAATTCTCCTTCTATGACGGACCTCCGTTTGCGACGGGACTCCCTCATTATGGGCATCTTTTGGCGGGAACAATCAAAGACGTTATTCCGCGCTTTTGGACAATGAAAGGTTACCATGCAACCCGCAGGTTCGGGTGGGACTGCCATGGGCTTCCTGTCGAGAATGAAATCCAAAAGGCTAAAGATCTATTAGAAGCCGATTCGATTGAAAGATTCGGGATTGCCAATTTTAATGAAGAATGCCGCAGCATTGTTCTACGCTACACCACAGAGTGGGAACATACCGTGAGCCGGATGGGCCGGTGGGTCGATTTCAAAAAGACCTATAGGACCATGGACAAGTCATTCATGGAGTCTGTCTGGTGGGTCTTCGGGGAGCTCTACAAGAAAGGGCTTGTCTACGAGGGGTACAAGGTTATGCCATTTTCAGCGCGGCTAGGGACACCGCTTTCGAACTTCGAGGCAAATCTCAACTACCGCGATGTCGATGATCCTTCGCTGACAATCACTTTTCCGCTGGAAGATGAACCTGAAACGTCGTTAGTTGCATGGACAACGACTCCTTGGACGCTCCCTTCAAACTTAGCGGTCGCTGTCCATCCTGAGCTCGACTATGTCAAAATTGCGGCAGATGGTCGTTACTATATTTTGGCCGAGGCGCGTCTAGAGGCGAATTTTAAGGAATACGAAATCGTCGATCGATTCAAAGGTAAAACCCTTAAAAACCAGCGGTATAAGCCGCTCTTTCACTATTTTGTCGACAGGCAAGATGAAAAATCGTTCCGCGTGCTTACTGATGAATTTGTGTCGATTGAAGACGGAACAGGCATAGTCCATTTAGCGCCGGCATTTGGAGAAGTCGACTTTTTTATCTGCCAAAAAGAGGGGATCGAACCTGTCTGCCCGATCGATCAAAGTGGACGGTATACTGCGGAGGTTCCCGATTATCAGGGCATGTTTGTCAAAGATGCCGATAAGGAGATTATCCGCCGCTTAAAAACGGAAAAAAGAGTCATTCACCATACGCAAGTGCGCCACCGGTATCCGTTCTGCTGGAGATCTGATACACCGCTCATTTACAAAGCCGTCAGAACGTGGTTTGTTGCAGTCGAAAAAATCAAAGACAAGCTGATTGATAACAATACTTTGATTCATTGGGTGCCGGACCATATCAAAGACGGCCGCTTTGGAAAGTGGCTGGAAAATGCCAGAGATTGGGCAATTTCGAGAAATCGCTATTGGGGAACGCCGATCCCACTCTGGAGAAGCGAAGATGGAGAAATCCGCGTCGTTTCGAGCGTGAAAGAGCTCGAAAATAAAGTCGGTAAAGAAGTTTTAGACCTTCATCGCCATTTTATCGATGATCTGACGTTTGTTGAAAATGGCAAAACATTTAAGCGAATCCCGGAAGTGTTCGATTGCTGGTTTGAATCAGGCTCAATGCCATATGGCCAAAATCACTTTCCATTTGAGCACAAAGAAGAAACACTCAAAGCTTTCCCTGCAGACTTTATTGCCGAGGGCGTCGATCAGACGAGGTGTTGGTTTTATACACTCCATGTGATCGCCGTTGCTTTGTTTGAGAAGCCAGCGTTTACGAATGTCGTAGTCAACGGAATCATCTTAGCCGAAGACGGCATGAAGATGTCCAAACGACTGAAGAACTATCCAGAGCCGGGGATTGTGATTGAGAAGTTTGGCGCAGACGCCATCCGTCTCTATTTGATGAATAGCCCTGCCGTCATGGCTGAGGATTTAAGATTTTCAGGCAAAGGTGTTGAGCTAGTACTCCGCCAGGCACTCATCCCTCTTTGGAACTCGTATGTCTTCTTAGCAACCTATGCTAAGATCTACAACTGGAAGCCGAAAGACCATTTCCCTGTACCAAGAGCTGATATCGACCGTTGGATCTTATCCGTGCTTCAAAAGCTAGTGCATGAAGTGGGCGAAGCAATGACCGCTTATGAACTGCAAGCAGCGGTGCAGCCTTTGGTGGGATTTGTCGATCATTTAACCGATTGGTACATCCGGCGGAGTCGTTCCCGTTTCTGGGCAGATGAGCCTAGCCGAGATAGAGATGAGGCGTTTGAGACGCTATATACTGTCCTGCACACGCTGGTCAGAGTCACAGCCCCTTTTGTTCCGTTTATCAGCGATGCTATCTATACCGAGCTGCGGCAAAAGACCGATCCGATCTCCGTGCATCTTTGCAAGTTCCCAGAGTCCCAAAGCAAACTGCGCGATCCTGATCTTGAAAATGAGATGAAGGCCGTACAGATTGTCGTGGGAATCGGCCACTCACTGCGCAAAGAACATAAACTCAAAGTCCGCCAGCCGCTCTCAAAAGCGCATGTGATCTGCAGCGATGAAGAAAAACTTAAGTCTCTCAAACGGCACGAAAATCTCATTGCCGACGAACTCAACGTCAAAGCCATCGAGTTCCATAGCGATGAGACGGCCTTTGTCAGCCTCCACGCCAAGCCGAACTTCCGAGTCTTGGGTAAAAAAGTCGGCAAACTGATGAATGCCGTCCAAAAAACTGTTGAGAAACTTTCTGCGAAAGATCAGAAACAGCTTTTAAATGGCCAAGAAGTGACGATCAAGGTCGAAGGAGAGTCAATTGTCCTCACACCTGAAGATGTCGCCGTAGAACGGCATGTTAAACAAAATGTGATTGCCGGGACAGAACTGGACATCACCGTGGCTTTAGACACCGTGCTGAGTGCCGAGCTCATCACAGAGGGAATTGCGCGGGAGCTGGTCAATAAGATCAACACGATGCGAAGAGAAAAGGAGTTTGCGGTCACAGACCGGATCCACGTGAAGCTCCAAACAAGCCCCGAAGTGAAATCTGCTTTTGAGAAACATCGGGATTACATCTGCCATGAGGTACTCGCCTCTGACTTTGCCTTTGAAAAATGTGATGGCGATGCATGGGATATCAACGGATATCCGACGATGATCAATATTCAGAGACTATCTTTGCGTTAATGTTTCATTGACAAAAGCGGCGGCCGTAGAAACGAAAGTCTTCGGCGAGATAGACCCCATTGAGAAGGGCGCCGGGGATGTTCCACCATGCAACCGCTATTTCAGCGGAAGAGAATCTTTCAAATAAATAGTGGCATTTGATGATCAGCGGCATCCCGATGAAATCGGGAGCGCTTAACCATGTCTTGAGGATCGTGGCCTTTTCTTGGAGCGATGTCGGACGGGCAAGACCAAGACAAAAGCCGATAGCATTTGGGAGGGGATGTTGATAGAGCCTTGCTGCTAGGAGGGAGATGTTGAGCGTGTAGAAGAAGAGATAGTTGATCGCGTATTTGGTTCTTTCCCATCCGGTGGAGCTGTTCTTGGCTGGTTGGAAGAGCTGATTCGGGTTACTAAACGAAGCGATCCAGTCATGGACCTGCTTAAATGTCACATGCCGAGACTGGAGGAGGGCTAGAAGGTCTAAAACAGCTCGTGGTAGGGTACGCAGTTGTGGATAAACCGCATCAATAGCTTTGCGGAGGTAAGACCGGATATCCTCTGAATTTAGTACCTCGGCCAGCAAATTCTGAATATTAGCACAGCTTTCAATGAGCTTGTAGCAAAGAAAATAAAGATCTGACCTGTTTTTACCAAAAAAGAAATCATCGCCGTGTAAGATCGCATAGGTGGCCATCGGAATTGCAAAAGCCCCGAGGCGTGTAATAGCTGTTGCATGAGAGAGAAGGGAGGGCGCATTCTTTAGCCAAGTATAAGGGATTTGATCTGGAGTCAATTGAAAATCGAGGTTGAGAAGGCGAGATCCTTCTTTACCAAGGAGAGAAAGATTTAGGCCATTCATGATCATGCCGCTCTCCAAAAGTTAGCCAAACCTGATCATTTATGATCAAATGAACAACTTTAGGTCGAGAGCTATCATGCTCTCGTTTTAATTTCCTGATGCTGCGAAAATTTCGCTGTTT
>DASUCX010000002.1:0-8287 GCA_036275855.1 Rhabdochlamydiaceae bacterium | reverse complement strand
TAAGCATCTATTAAATTTCATCTTATCAAAAGTGCAATTTTTAAAATTCAATCCTGCAAATAGACAATCGGTAAAATGGTTTTGAATGTCTAACCCGTCCAAATCGGATGAAAAACCTGCCCTTTGAAGGGCTGTTTTGACATCAAGAAGAATTTCGGCTGGTTGTGAAGATGAGCTAGGGAAGAATTGACCCCTGATATACTCCGGATGCCTTTTAGAAAAAATATACTCCGGATGCTTTTTGGCAAAAATGCTCCAATCTTCCTGAGTCATTTTTTTCAACGGCATTTGTGCATCATTTTCAACGTTTGGATTAGGGAGAGTACTCAAAAGATTTTGTCGTTCGGGCTGATGTGAAAGCTCCCGCGGATCCGCTATCGACAAAGAGGGTTGTATTGGATTAATACTACCCCCTTTGTCGATAGTCGAATCCCCGGGGCTTTGACACAGCCCGGACGGCAAAATTTTTTGAGTACTCTCCCTAGACTCTGGCAAAATGGGTGTTTTGTTATTTTCTCTTTGGTGTGCAGGTGCCGTTTCAGGAGGGGGTTGCCTTGGCAAATATTGAGAAGCTGAATAGAGGCGAATCGCTGCCATCAACAGATTAACGCATCTCTCGGGCGTTCTTTCTTCCTGGTAGGCTTGTACGATTTCGGTTCCAGCTTGGGAAACAAGAGAAACTCCCATCAAAAGAGGCGTGCGGTAATAAAGAGAAGCGAGGTGCACTGCGTGCTGTGTCATCTGGAGAGCTGTCAGCCCCGGGCTGGCTTCTTTGAGTAATTTATAAACATGAGTACCGAAAAACACCCCGCTGGAAAAGACGAGTTGAAGCATAGGAAAATAAACGCTTAGTGCGATCGAAGAGGCTAAGAGAGCAATATCAGTCCACTTAGAACCTGAAAACGTTTTCGCGTCTTTGTTAGTCCACATAGAATAGCAGTGGTAAAGACCGACACCAACGGAGGAAACCCGAGCTGTGATGGGATTTAGGGATAATAAAGGCAGAGCGAGCGAAATGATTCTTTGCGAATTGAGGTTTGCAACGCTTTTAGAAATAAAATCAGGAAGCCTGTTACCATTTATAATCGGATTCATATTCAAGCGGAATTTAAATTTATTGTTGAGTTGTATTATAACAATAGCATGATAAATAACAATATTATTAATATTAATTTAATATTATTAGTTTTTTTAATTGTTGATAGGTACTATAAATCAGATCGGAGTTGGCTTTTGATTTTTTCTAAAAAGCCGTGTTCGACAAGGCGAAGAGCGCCTTTGATTCCATGGAGGAAGGTCTGGGGAGAGGAGTCGCCGTGGCATTTCACGACAATGCCATTGACGCCGCATAAAATAGCGCCGGGATATTCGGCATAATGCATGCGGGAGCGAAGGGTTGCGAGTTCGTGTGTCAAATGGGAAAAGGGGCCTTCAATGGAGTGTTGCTCGAGCTGTTCTAAAATAAAAGCGGCGAGGCCTTCCGCAGTTTTAAGAAAGACGTTTCCTGTAAATCCATCGGTGACTAGAACGTCAATCGTTCCATTAAAGACGTCTTTTCCTTCGATATTGCCGGCAAAAAATTTTTCCTCGCGGTTCATGGCATCGAGCTTAAGATACGCTTCTTGGAGCTGGGGTGTTCCTTTTTTTGCTTCAGTGCCGATATTGAGGAGCCCGACGGTGGGCTTAGCGATCCCGCGACTTTTTTGATAGGCAATGCCCATGGCAGCAAATTGGAGGAGATGGTGAGGTTTAATGGTTAAATTGGCGCCCACATCGAGAACGGCGACTTCTTTTTTCTTGGTGGGAAGAAGAGCGAGCATTGCAGGGCGGTCGATACCGGGGAGCGTTTTTAACGTGGTTTTGGCAGCGAGAAGCAGCGCGCCGGTATTGCCAGCGGAAACGAATGCATCGATTCTTGCCTCTTTTAAGTATTTTAGGCCTTGGCAAAGTGAAGACTCCTTTTTGCGTCGGACGGCAACGAGTGGATCGTCTTCCATTTGGATGACTTGGGAGCAGGGGACAATTTCGAGGGAAGCATCGAGCTCGCCGCTGACCTCTTCGGAGACAAAAAAAACAAGCTTAGCGGGAAAATCGTCTTGAAGGAGTTGAAGGGCAGCGTGGTAAATGGCTTCAGGTGCCGTATCGGAGCCCATGAGGTCAATACCGATGCGGATTGAATTGCGTAACTTCATGATTCCAAGTTACGCAAGATAGTTATTTTTTGTCACCAGCGATGGATCGTCCGGCGTAATAGCCGCAATGAGGGCAGACAGTATGAGAGAGCCGTTTGCCATTGCAATTGGAACAGGTCATCGCATTTTTTGGTGCTTTTGCATGGTGCGCCCGGCGGGAATTTTTTCTCGCATTGGACGACCGGTTACGTGGTACAGCCATTGTTAAAACTCCTATGAGAGGTTCATTATAGTAGATAATCTATAAATCGGCGAACGGAAAATGGTTCCAGGAATGATTTTGGGGGGAAGCTGCCTTGTTTTTCATGAATTTAGACAAGCTCTGCCGTTCGGGGCATTTGCTATTTTGGCATTCGACATACTGGGGGATCAAAATGACGAGTTCTTCCCGGAGGATGTCGGTAAAATCAAAAGTTGTCGATTCTAACTCTTTTAAAAGGATCGTGTGATAGAGCTCTTCGGTATTGAGGGAGACAAAGGTCATTTGGTTACAAATGCTGCAGGGCATTTGGACTTCTGTATGGGCAGAGAGCTGCAAGATCAGGTCTTCGTCGGTGGCGTAAACCTCTCCCTTAACATAGATGGGGCTGTGGAAAACAAGATCGGGCTCGTTAATGTCGAGAAAATCAGAAGGAAGGATGTGTTCAAAGCGTTCCCGTTTTCCGTTGCGGAGTTGTTCAATAAAGATTTTTAGCGGGCTATCCATGGGGGTTATTTTACTCTTTTATCAGGCTTAAGATCAATTGGGCAGCCCGAGTATTCGCATTTTCTTTGCCGAGGATTGCCCGCAGAGAGCGGCATTCGGTCAGGCATTGGTCCCGAGCGGCCTGATGAGTAATTAAATTTTTTACTTCCTTCAAGAGTGTTTCGTCGGTCAGGCTGGGACCGATCAGTTCGGGAAAGATCGGTTTATTTGCGATGAGATTGGGCAGGGCGTAATAAGGGAGGGATATTTTAAAAAGATGTTTGGCTAAGAAGACATCGAGGGGCGAGATGGCATATGTCACGACCGTTGGGATGCCTTGGAGGGCAAGCTCTAGGGCGATCGTGCCTGATTTTGCGACCGCGAGGAAAGGTTTCAGCGTTTTCATTTCTGTGGGCGTTGCAAGATCAAGATCCGGCGCCATTTTTTTTAGGAGCGGCCGGTATTTTTCTTGAGACACAGAGACGACGTAGCGGTAAGGAAAATCGTGTTTGAGCGCCTGTATGAGCCGGATAAAATACGGGAAATTGCGCTCGATTTCTTTTGTCCTGCTGCCTGGGACAAAGGCGATGAGCTGAGGGTCTGGGTTTTCTTGAGGGGGAATTTTTTGAACAAGCGGATGGCCGATATATTCAACGCTGAGATTGGTTTTTTCGAATAATTGTGCTTCAAACGGGAGAATAGAGAGGAGCAGATCGAGATTTTCTGCCATCAGGTCGATTCTTTTTTTGCCCCACGCCCAGACGGAAGGGCACACATAGTGGCAGATTTTTCCCTTAAATCCTTTTTTTCGGAGAGTACGGGCAAGGCGTAGATTAAATCCGGGATAGTCAATGGTGACAACGGCTTTGGGCTGATTTTTTAAAATGGCATCGACGGTTTTGTTAAAACAGCGGATTAAATGAGGAAGGGCAAAAAGCACGTCGATAAACCCCATCACTTGCAGATTTTCCATGGGGAAAACAGTTTCCATTCCGACAGCGCGCATTTTGGGCCCGCCAATGCCCATGATTCTGAGATGTGATGGTTTGAGTGCCTCGAGAAGGCCTTCTCCCAGTTGATCCCCGCTCGCTTCTCCGGCAATGATGAATAGATCAACCATGGTCTTCTCTTAGAGGGTGTTGATCAATAAAATTTTGATCGATTTTTTGGGCTTTTTGAGCAAATTTTTGTTCCTTTTGTTTGGGGTTATATCAACTTGCGTATATTACCCCAAACAAAAGAATCAAAAATGTGCCAAAAATCCTCAAAAAAGCGATGAAATATTTATTGATCAACACCCTCTTAGAAGTTTATTCTCTATCCAAGCAGCGCCTTGTCGAAAGATTTCCGGCGAGGTGCCGTGCCCTTTATGGCCGATCGAAGGGGTGATCACCAGTTCAATCGGAGAAGAGCTAATTTGTTGATCATACGCTGTATTGGCAAGGGCTGAGATGGATTCGAAACAACTGGCAGTTCCAACGCGTATGTCGCGATTGCCGATGTAAAAGCGGATGTTTCGATCGTAGATTTTATCTGCGAGGTGTGAGATGTCCCATCTGCTTGTTTCGAGATGTTGAAATTCTTCGACATCGGCCAGTCGCGTGAGAGGGGCAAATCCGAGGATATGTTTAATTTCCGGAACAATGGCCGCTAGATGGGATCCGATAAAAACTCCTCTGGAAAGGCCCATGACTCCGAGCCTTTCTGGGTCGATCACTTGGCCAGCGATCAAATGTCGGATATGATCTGCGGCTTCGTGCACAAAGGCTGCAATGATATCGCGTCCTTGCTCGATCTCCTTGACCCACACCTGGAGCGCTTCTGTGGGAGGCAAGATGTCGTGGCCTGGCAAAGAGAGAGAAAAAATGCGCAGGGCATGATTGCTCAAATCAAGTGCGGGTTGGTTGTACGGATCGAGGTGCAATGAATCATGCGCTGAGAGTGAGAAATAAAACACGGCAGGAAGAGGGCCTGTATCTAAAGGGGGGCCGAGGAATTCAACCATGGTGTTTTTTGTGGGGGTGCCTTTTGCGGGGGTGGAGATAGACGTCTTGCCACGTTTCCCAGATCTCTTTCAAGGCGGGTTCTAAACAGGCCCGCAGATCGAGGAATTCAAGTGCCAAGGGGAAATCGGGATCGCGAGGGATGCGCGGCCGTTTACCGGTTCTTTTCTCATACGGTGTCATACGAAATTGCGATGAGAGGGTCGAAATGATTTTCATCCGGAGCTTGCGGGGGATCAGGAAAAACGGATGAAAAAGAGTCGAAATCACATTGTGCGTCTCATTCTGGATTTCTCCTAGATGAGGAATTCTGTTTCGATCAATGTACCGTGTTTGGAGCCATTTTTGGAGAAAAGGAAAGACCAAGCAACTCAGCAGGAGGCCTCGGTCCAAATCAATTTTCTTGGTCCGTGTATCGACTTCTTGGAGATAAGAAAAAACATCTCCACCTTCCGGGGTTTCTAAGAAATCGGAAAAAGCAGGCATCAGGTGTTCTAGAAAGCCTGTCTCATTCATTAGCCGCATGAAAGGTTCCGCGGCGCCCGATTCCAGCATTCTTAAAAGCTCTTCGAAAATCCGCGCTTGCGAACTTTTCATGATCTCTAAGCGGCACTCGGCTAGGGCGACTCTCGCATCGGGATCGACGTCAAAGCCAAAGCGGGCCTGGAACTTGATCAACCGGATCATCCGTACAGGATCTTGTTTAAAACGGAGGAACGGCTGTCCGATCGTCCGGAGATATTTTTTCTGCAGATCGAGATAGCCTCCAACATAGTCAATGACTGTTTGATTCGACGGATCGTAGAAGAGGCCGTTTATCGTAAAGTCTCTGCGCAAGACGTCTTGTTCCGGCGATCCCCATTCATTATCGCGGACGATCAGTTGGTCGCTTTCAGGGTCTCCAGAACGGAAGGTCGAGACTTCGAGGACTTTTCTTCCGCAGCGGATGTGTGCAAGCCGAAAGCGGCGCCCAATCAGTAAACACTGGCTCCGGAAAAGGTCTTTGATTTCTTCGGGTTTGGCCGATGTCGAGATATCGTAGTCTTTTGGTCTTTGCTGCAGCAAAAGATCTCTGACTCCACCGCCGACAATATAGGCAACATGGCCTGCTTTTTGAAGATTTTGCACCACACGCAACGCGTCTGCATCGACGGCTGTCAGGGGGATTTGATGATCGTCTAATAAATAAACTTTCGGGTTCATACAGAATTAAAATATATTAGCGTAAGACACCGTTAAGTAAAACTGCTTTTTCCAATGGTAATGGTCCAATATCCCTTCCGTGTTTCTGCCTAAAATCGTGTACGCGAGGTATAACGCTTCGACGGAAGCCAGGCCTCGTTCAGGGTCAGGACAATCGAGCTGCCTTCTTGGATAGGCTGTTCGGACGTGCGCGGGCAGGCTCCTGCAAACAAATGGGGGTGTCAAGCTTTTGGCCATTTTTTCGGCATATCTCCAGGTCCCATCAATGAGAAAAAGGCCTAAATGGGCATCCTCCAGAGTAAGTTCAGGGGCATTGAGCGAGAGGACGCAGTATCCTTTTAGGTTAGGCAATACAGATGTCGGATAGGTCAAAAAGACCATATCGTTTCTCGATTCTAAGCCCCTAAGGGAACATTTTTTTAGATTTTCGCGCCGATGGCGCAAAATAATGGTTGGAGGAAAGTGTAACATTTCTTATAGCTAACTTTTTAGAGACTGTTTTAAAACCCAGGTTTCGTCGAGTTTTTGGATTATTTTGGCCTCTCTTCGGTTCCTGTGAAAGGGTCCATATACGTAAGTTGATATGGACCCTTTCACAGGAACCAAAGAGAGGCCAAAATAATCCAAAAACTCGACGAAACCTGGGTTTTAAAACAGTCTCTAGGGGCAGTATATATGAAAAACCTAATCTCTTTCATCATTTTTGGAGTCACCTTTCTCTGGAGCGAGCCAAAAGTCATAGGAATTTTTGGAAATGAACCTTGGTCAAAAGAACTCCGCGACGATGTCTGGGAAACCCCCTCTTTTCAAGTTCTTCTGACAGAGGCTCAAATTGCGAAGGAAGAGCAGACTGCCAATCCAACAGAGCTAGAAACCCCGGTGCTGATTCTCTATTCTTCACTAGGCGAAGAGATCGGCCGTTTAGGGTTTTTAGTCATCCCTACCGAAAAATATGTCTCTCTTTTCCAAGAGATGCTTTCCATCCATGAACGATGTCAAAATACCGAGAAACTCTCCTTTACCCAGCTCTTACAATTCTACCGTAAATGCCAACTCTTAAATATGACAGCCTGCGAAGAAAAGATCTTAGCAGCTGGTTTAGCCAAAGATACTGGAATCGATTTCCTGCTCGAACAGTATGCTAAGGTTGTTAAAAAGCATCCTAAACAAGCGCAGAAAATCAAAGCAGAAATCCGCCTTCGCAAACCAAATTCTGTTCAGATCGAATGGCAGCTAGCTCTGCTCTCTTTCCAAAGCCGGGCTGAAAAACTCCGTGGAGTCGATGATATTGTTAAACCCCTCACACGGTATTTAAGCCGCTATGGCGATCAAGACAAAGAGAGTCGCTGGAGATGCCATCTGCTTTTAGCAGAGTTTTACAAAGATAAAAACCTCCTCGAAAAAGCCCAATACCATGCTAGTCTAGCAATCGCTGAAGCCCCGGAAGAGCTGAAACAGATGATTACTCCCCTAGGAATTAAATAGACCTCTTGCGTAACTTAGGGTTCGTCGATTTTCGGGATTATTTTGGCCTATTTTCGACTTTTTTCGCGGGGGTCATATACGCGAGTTGATATTATCCCCGCGAAAAAAGTCGAAAAGTAGGCTCAAAAGAACCTGAAAATCGACAGAACCTAAGTTACGCAAGAGGTCTAAATGACGAAAGGGATCGTTGTTGGCTGTGATCAAAACCAAGAATGGATGTTGGAGTGGTGGTGGTCCCACTATAGCCGCCATAATTGCTACCCGGTGGCTTTTGTCGATTTTGGCATGTCCCCAGAAGCTAAAAAATGGTGCCAAGCCAAAGGTCATTGGATTTCGTTAGGTGCCCCTAAAAACTTCGTTTTTCCTAAAACCCTCATTGCCCCCGATTTGATCGCCGACTGGGAAAAAATCTATGGAAAAGAGCTTTGGAAAGGGAGGGAAAAATGGTTCTATAAACCGTTTGCCCTCCGGCAGACGCCCTTCGATGAGACCATTTGGGTCGACCTCGACTGCGAAATTACGGGTCCCTTAACCCCTCTGTTTCAAAAAATTCATACCTATTCAAAAATAGCCTTGGCTCTTGAAATAACCTCCTGTACCGAGGAGGAAGTCTATAATTCTGGCGTGATCGCCTATCACCGTAGCTCCCCCCTTCTTGACCATTGGATAGACCTAACATTGCGCCATAATGACCGTTTCTTAGGAGATCAAGACGTTCT
>DASUCX010000001.1:0-5284 GCA_036275855.1 Rhabdochlamydiaceae bacterium | reverse complement strand
AAAAATGCTCCAGCAAGGGTTTCCTATAAAACAGGTTGTTCAGATCACCGGACTTTCTGAGCAAGATGTTGAAAATATCTCTAAAATAGAATCTTTATTGAGAGTAGGCGATTTGCGCAAAAACCAAACCTAGTGTCTAGTGACAAAAATCCGTGAGCTTATTTTGCTCAGATTTTTCTGCCTGACAACTGCACAGCGCCAGGGTAGACTTGAACACGTCACTCTGGCGCTGTGCAGGCCGTCAGGCTGGAAAAGATGAGTAAAATAAGCCAGCGGATTTTTGTCACTAGACACTAGTCGAAAAGCGCGAGTTTGGGCCCAAATCGGAGTTTTGCAACGACTTCTTTAACCTGTTTCGACTGTGGAATTAAATAGCCCTGCTCTTCACCAATTTTGCGACCAAGTCGCAAAAGAACCCTCCCTTCTCATGGAAGGACTTTGGGATGCCCCCAAAGCCCTGCTGGTTCATTTTTTGCAAGAAGCGACAGGGAAGAACATCGTCATCTTGACCGCTGAAAGCAAAATGAGCAAGCTCCTCGATGACGCCGCTTATTTTAAAATTTCCGATATCATGGAATTTCCTGCCTGGGAAACGCTTCCCGGCGATGAGATCTCTCCGAGCCCCGACATTGTTGGCAAACGGCTCCTCATTTTACATCAGCTTTTGAAAGAAAAATCTCCTCAAGTCATCGTCTGTCCCCTGCAATCGGCACTCCAAAAAGTCCCCTCTTCTGCCTTTTTAGAGCCGCTTTGCAGAACGTTGGTCAAAGGAGATACCGTTTCCTTTGAAGAACTCCCTCTTTGGCTCTTGAAAATCGGCTACCGAAAATCTCCGGTTGCCGCCGACAAAGGAGAGTTCGCAGTCCGCGGAGGGATTCTCGATGTCTATCCCGTCGGATCTCCCGATCCCTACCGGATTGAATTCTTTGGTGATGAGATCGACAACATCCGAACGTTTGATCCCGTCGGACAAAAATCGACCTCGAAAGTTCCTTCCGTCTTCATCTCTCCTGCGTATGAAGATGCCCTTTTGAAAAAAGACCCAGAGCCGGGATCGTTATTTTCCTACCTTGGACCTAATACGATCGTCATCTTCGATAATCTGCTCGCACTTGAAGACCACTATGTCTCCTTCCAAGCCTTACCTGGAGCAGCGTCAAAATTCTTTTTCTCCTTTGATGCGCTTCTCAGCGAAATCAAAGACCTCCAAAAGATTTATTGGACACAAGAATCGATGGAAGAGCTCTCGGATGTCAAAGTCGGAAAAAAAGTCGGCAGAGATTATTACACCGGAAAAAATCCTCTTCAGCCGCTCTCTTTTGAATTCTTCGACCAGCTTTTGGAGACAAAACGATGGCACCATCCGTTTGTCCCTGTGCAGGGCTATCTTCCCACCCTGGATCGATCTCCCCACCTCGATATCCACTTTATCTGTACGAGCGAATCGGAAGAAAAAGCGATCCAAGAAAAAGTGAAAATCCCAAATTACAAATTTGAACGGGGATATCTCTCGAGTGGATTTGCGCTGGCCGATTCTAATCTCATTCTCATTCCGACGACAGAATTCACGCACAAACAGAAAGTCCGCAGAGAAAAATGGAGAAACACCTACCATACCCCTCCCTCCGACTTCCATGAACTTGTTGCGGGAGATCTGGTTGTTCATTTCAATCACGGCATTGGAAAATACCTCGGCATCGAAAAACGTCCCAACCATCAAGGAATCGAAACAGAATTCCTAATATTAGAGTACAATGACCATAGCAAACTCTACGTCCCCGTTTCTCAGGCCTATCTTGTCAGCCGCTATATTGGCACGTCGGAAGAAATCCCGACACTTCATAGCCTGGGCACCAAAAACTGGCAGAAAACAAAAGCAAATGCTCAAAAAGCAATCATCGGCTACGCCCAAGATCTTCTCCGCATGAGCGCTCAGCGCATCGTCCAAGGCGGTTTTACATTTCCGCCTGATTCGCATGACATGGAAGAGTTCGAAGCCGATTTCCCCTACACGGAAACTGAAGATCAGCTCCGCGCCATTGCTGACATTAAAAAAGACATGACGACATCGAAAGCGATGGACCGGCTCCTGTGCGGCGATGTCGGCTATGGAAAAACAGAAGTGGCCATGCGCGCCGCGTTTAAAGCGGTTGCGGAGGGAAAAAAACAAGTCGCAGTCCTTGTTCCCACTACCGTCTTGTGTATGCAACACTTCGAAACGTTTAGAGATCGGATGTCCAACACTCCTATCATCATCAAAGCCGTCTCCCGTTTTCAATCCCTTACAGAAGTGAAAAAGATCCTTCAAGAGCTTGCCGAAGGCAAAGTCGACATTCTCATCGGCACCCATCGACTCCTAAGCAAGGATGTTAAATTCAAAGATCTCGGACTGATCATCATCGATGAAGAGCAGCGGTTTGGAGTCCGCTCAAAAGAACATCTAAAAGCCCTCAAAGCCGGCGTCGATTGCCTGACGCTAACTGCCACTCCCATCCCTCGCACACTTTATCTCTCTTTGGTCGGCGCCCGGGAAATCTCTGTCATCAACACGCCTCCGCAAGACAGGCTTCCGATTAAAACCATGATCGTTGAGCGTGATCCCGTCGTTGTTTCCAATGCGCTCCTCCGAGAACTTTCCCGTGATGGACAAGTTTATTTCATCCACAACCGTGTTGAATCGATCTATCAAGTCTCCGATGAGATCAAAAAACTCATACCTCAAGCCCGCGTTGTCACCGGCCATGGACAGATGAACCCGGATGATATCGACACCGTTTTTCATACATTTAAACAAGGCAATGCCGATATCCTCGTTGCAACCACCATCATTGAAAACGGCATCGATATTCCCAATGCCAACACCATCCTCATCGACCGCGCTGATCAATTCGGACTCTCAGATCTTTATCAGCTGCGCGGCCGAGTCGGCCGTTGGAATCGGCCAGCTTATGCCTATTTTTTAGTGCCCCGCCTCAGAGAACTCCCTGAAATCTCCCGCAAACGGCTCTATGCCCTCATCGAAGCGCAAGGCTACGGCGGCGGGATGAAGATCGCCATGCGCGACTTAGAGATCCGCGGCGCGGGAGAAACCCTCGGTCAAAGACAATCGGGGCATGTCTCTTCGATTGGGTTTCATCTCTATTGCAAGCTACTCAAAAAAACAGTCGATGCCCTCAAGAAAAATCAAGAGCCGACATTCTTTGAAACCAAGATGGAATTCCCCTACGATGCCCGCCTCCCCGAAGAGTATATCCGCGAAAATTCCCTCCGTTTAGAAATCTACCATCGTCTAGGCGAAACAATGACCTTAGAAGAAGTCGATACCCTCTTTGAAGAACTCAAAGATCGCTTTGGCAAACCTCCACTCCCAACCCTCTGGCTCTACCATTTAAGCCGCATCCGCACGCTTGCTGCCCAAAAACGGTACATTTCTCTAAAGTTTAATTCTCTCACTCTGGATACGGAACGACAGACTCCGAAAGGGACTGAAAAAAAGATCTTTTCCTTAAAACCGTTTAAATCGCCTGATGAATTGGAAAAACAAGTTTTCCTGAACCTATCTCACTCTTCTTAATTTTGAATAAACCCAGATAGCGCAAATAAGAATGAGCGTCGTAAAGGCGATGTTAAAATTAATGGCTCCATGAAAGGCAGGTAAAAATGAGGTTCGAGTTTCTATAAAATGGAAGACAGCTGTGCTTGTGGCCAAAAGAATGCAGCCCACTATATTCCAAATCGTCGCAATCGTACCAAGAGCAGCTCCGATTTTTTTAGGAGCAATCACTTGGTTAACCGCTGTTATCATCGCTGCATTGCTTAACCCCCAATTCACCCCTAACAAAAAAAAGGGAAGAACTAAAAAAAGGATCGGGGTGTGCTCATAGATAAATCGATGCAAGAGAACGGCAAAAAAAGCTGCGGCAGTGGAGATAAACAATAGATTGGCTACCCCAAGCAATTTTACCGATCGATCGAACACAAAAGAGATCATGGCTTGTGCAGCAGGGATAACAGCAATAAGAAGGCCTATTACAAAAGGAGACAAATCACGTAAGACGCGCAAGTAAAGAGGGTCAAAAAACATAAATACCGTGGAAACCACCCCGGCAAGTGCACAACTCAGAGCAGCTAGGACAATGAGTTTTTCTTTGAAAATATGCAAATCGAGCAAAGGATTCGCGCGAAGCTCATCCAGGATAACCAGAAGTACAAGAGCTCCTATGCCCGTTAAAAGGAAGATCCATGCTGAAGTTGAAGACCAGTGTGCCTGTGCCCCACCAATGATGCCGTACATCAAAGCGCCTAATCCGAAAATGAGTAGGACGAGTCCCCACCAGTCAACTTTGACTGCGTGTTTAGCCTGAGAATGGCCTCTTAAGCTAAAGCAGCAAGCCGCTAGCCCTACCGCAATTAAGGGAAGATTGATCCAAAATACCCATCTCCAACCAAGCCAGCTAATGAGAATACCGCCGAGAAAAGGACCCATCATAAGACCCAAACCTGTGACTCCACCATAAATACTGATGGCTCGGACACGCTGACGTTCTGGAAACACATCTGACAGCAACGCTGCTGACGCAATGAAGACAGTGGATGCACCAATCGCTTGTAATCCACGAAAAAACACCAACATTTCTACGGCTGTACTTAATCCTGCCCCGAAAGCTGCAATGCCAAACACAACCACGCCATAGTAAAATACCTTTTTCCGGCCCCACAGATCAGCGAGTTTACCTATGGCAATCATGGTCATGCTCAGAACGATTGTAAAGATGTTGGCGATCCATTGCAGTTGCAAGATATCCGCTTTCAACGCCGTCTGTATGAAAGGGAGCGCCGTATTGACGATCGTCACATCTAAAAAAGCCGTGAAGGCGAGGAGCGATACCCCTAATAATGCCCACCACTTGAAACGAAAACGATCTTCCACAACCACATCCTTTTATTTTAGTGTGTAGAGCAAGATTTTTTTCGAGTCAAGTCACTGTCGATTTTTTCCTAAAGACAAAGTCCTGGAGGAGCTCAATGAGATCTGAGCACCTAAATACATACGCAGAAAAAATAAGAGCCGTGCTAAAAGCGACAAACTGCAAGACGAACGTCATGAGCTGAGCCGTAATCGTTCGAGGAAGGTTTAAATCCCCAGTCATCAAAGGAGCAAGCATCGCAGGACTCGGCAGAAAATAATCGACGATAAATGCACAGAGAAAAGCAAAACATCCTGCACAGCAGATCTTAAAAATTCCTGAGGTAGAACCCTCCGGCTTCCAGCCCATCTTTTCCA